>JALVTJ010000060.1 GCA_027036005.1 Nautiliaceae bacterium | reverse complement strand
ATAAAACTCATATTTTTCATTGTAAGGTTTAAGATATTCGGCAATTTTGAAAATCTGTTCTTTGCTTTCAATCACACACGGCCCCGCTATTAAAATCATTATTTACCTTTTTTATTATAATTATAACATTAGTTTGATAAAATACTTTTTAAAAAGGGAAATAATGTTTAATAAATTTTTAGATACTATTAATAAAATTATTGCAATTTTGGCTTTTTTAGGAATTAATGGCTATCTTATAAAAGAATATTTAGTTCAAATAGTAAATTTTTTAAAGGAAAATTATTTAGAAATTATTATTTTGGAATTTATTTTAATATTAATTTTAATTATTATAGTATATTTTTTATTCAAAAGATTAAGAAATCCAGATAATGGTTTACAAGTTAATTATAAGGGTATTTTAAATAGACAAATCTTTGAAAAGTTTTTAGAAGATAGAAAAAAATTATTTTCTTCTAAGTTATCTCAATTGCAAAAAGGGTATATTAGATTATATGGTAAAGAAGTAAAAGAAGTTCAAGTATCTTTAATTGACTATTTAGAAGAACCTTATGTTGATAGTAAAATTATAAGAACTGTAGATTTAACTATTAATCCTGCTTTATGGTTAACAAGAGAAGAATATATTAAAAAAAATAAACATTTTATAGAAAATGGAGGGCGTATATATAGAATTTTAGCAATAGATTTTAAAAAATTACAAGATAGAGACTTTAAAAACAGTTTAATAAAATTATGCAGTGAATTTTTAGAAATAGATGTTAATTTAAAATTATGTAATATAGAAGAACTTTCTTCTGAAGAAAAAGAAGATTTTATAATTTATGATACTTTTGCAGTTTTAGTAGAAAATAAACAGGCAGATAAAGAGTATAAAATTGCTTCTAGTACTTTGTTTTTTGATAAAGAGAATTTTAATAGGTATTATAAATTGTTTGAAAGTGTAAATAAAAAGTCTAAAATCATTAATAGTATTGAAACATGTGAAAAGTTAGTTAGAAAGGAAGTTAAATGACAACAATATATGCTCAAGGTTCTAAAAATTATTTTTTATTAATTGATGAATATGAGAATTTAATGGATATTGATAGAAGTGAATTTACTAAATGGATTTGTAAAGAAATTACTCCATTGGATGGGACTTTATTTTTACAAAAATCACAATTGCATAAATGTGAAGGTAAAATGGTAATGTATAACCCTGATGGAAGTGAAGCAGAAATGTGTGGAAATGGTATTAGAATTGTTGCAAGAAAATTATATGAAAAAATAGGAATAAAAAATTTTTATATTGAAACAAAAAGAGGAAAAATAAAAATAGAAAAAATAAATAATGATTGCTTAGAGGTATTTAAAGCAAACATTAATCCTGTAGAATTAAATAAAAATATTATTCCTATCAATATAAAAATAAAAGGAGATGAATTTATTAATATTGATATGGAATTTTTTGATTATAAAGTTAATGCTATAAGAGTTCAAAATCCTCATATTGTTTTTATTGTAGATGAATTAGATATAAAAAAGATTAATAATTATGGAAAAATGGTTGCTAATAATAGAGATATTTTTCCAGAGGGAATAAATTTAAATTTTGTAAAAATTCTTGAAAAGAATAAAATTTTTGTAATTACTTATGAAAGAGGAGCTGGTATTACAAATTCTTGTGGAACTGGTATGTCTTCTTCATCTTATATTTGTGCAAAACTTGGATATTGTGATTTTAATGTTCCTATTGATGTATATAACAAAGGTGGTAAAGTAAAATGTATAGTAACAAATAATTCAGTAGATTTAATAGGTAATGCTACTTATGAAAAGGAAATATTTATAAATCCTTTTAAAAAGTGGGAAGTTAGTAAAATTTTTGAAGAAGAAAAGAAGTGTTATCAATCTTATATTGATGAAATAAAAAAAGAACTTTCTACAAATTTAGTTTCCTATATTGTTGAATAGTTACAAATTGTAACAAGAAATTAAAAAAGATAAAAAATATCTTATTTTAAAAATATATTTTGTTATACTAAAACAAAAAAAGGAGCATTTATGCCAATAACAACAAAATTAAAAGGGCAAGACGTAGCACTTTACGGAAATCAGATAAATGTCGGAGACACTGCGCCAGTTGTAACTCTTCCAAATACTTCACTTGAAGAAATTACGATCGGAGGAGCAGGCGATAAAGCTCAACTTATTATTGCCGTTCCAAGTCTTGATACGCCTGTTTGTGCAACTGAGACAAGAAAATTCAATGAAGAAGCTGCAAAAGTTGAAAATGCAAAAGTTTTTGTTGTTTCAATGGATTTGCCTTTTGCGGCAGGTAGATTTTGTTCTACCGAAGGTGTTAAAAATTTAGACGTTTTGAGTGATTATAGAGAAAAATGTTTCTCAACGCAATATGGAACATTGATTGCCGAAGGTGTTTTGAGGGGATTAAGTGCAAGAGCCATTTTCGTGATAGGAAAAAATGGAAAAGTATCTTATAAAGAACTTGTTCCAGAAATAACGCAAGAGCCAAATTACGAAGCAGCATTAGCGGCTTTAAAAGAGGCGGCTTCTCAATAGCTTCTTTTTTTCTTTTTGATATAATTCCTTTAAAAAAGGGAATTAATGAAAAAATTTATTTTGGGATTACTGGTTTGTATTTCTCTTCAAGCAAAAATTGTTGATAAAGTAGTAGCCAGCGTAAATAACGAACCAATAACTTCTTATGATATTGAAAAAGTTTCAAAAACAATGCATCTTGATAAAAATAAAGCTTTAAATTATTTAATAGATCAAAAATTGATTGAAAGTGAGATTAAAAAAAGAGGTATAGAAGTTGATGATTTCGAAATAAATCAAGCGATGCAAAAAATTGCCAAAAGAAATAATCTGTCTCTTTTTGAATTTAAAAATATTTTAGCTCAAAAAGGAGAGCTTGCGAAATTCAAAAAACAGCTAAAAGAAAATCTTTTAAAGCAAAAGCTTTTCTCTCAAATTGTAAATGCAAAATTACAAATAACACCTGATGAACTTAAAAATTATTATAATTCTCATAAAAACGAATTTAGTATTTTCAAAACTATTCAAGTAACAAAGTATTCTTCAAATAATCCTCAAATATTAAAAAAACTTTTTAACAATCCTTTTTATAATGATCCTAATATTAAAACAAAAACGGAAGTTTTCGAATCAGATAAACTACCTTTAAATATGATATTTTTGTTTAAAACCACAAAAGTAGGGCAGTTTACTCCTATTATAAACGAAGGTTTGGATTATGTTACTTATTATGTTGCAAATAAAGAAGGTAAAACATATCTGCCTTTTAATAAAGTTCAAAATATTATAGCTCAAAATATTGTCTCTAAACGAAGAGATTTGATTTTGAAAGAATACTTTGACAGAGTTAAAAACAGAGCTAATATTCAGATTTATAATTAAATTTTGCAGCTTTTATTTTCCAAATTACCTTCAATTTTTTTGAATTTTTTTTCTTTTATCCAAATTTCATATTTGATGTTATTTTTATCCAAAATATTTTTTATTCTCTCTTTTTCTTTCGTTAAAATAGCAACTCCGCATTCTTTAAATATTTCATTTGGAACCGGAATACTTAATATATGTTCTTTTTTTAATATTTTTTCAGCTTTCAATCCTGTGGGTATATCTTCAAAATTAAAATAATAATATTTATTTAAATTTCCGATTATTTTATAAAAAATTTCTTGAATATGTAATCTTATTCCCGCTGGTAAATATTTAAGTTCAGCCATTTTTTCTCCTTCTTTGTTCCTCATTTCTCATTTCTCATCTCTCTTTCCTATTTCCTTTTCTCTAAGTTGTCCGCATGCTGCCGAGATATCCATTCCTTTGCTTTCTCTAATAGTGCAAGTAATTCCTTTATCAAGCAGGTATTTTTGAAATTTTTTCATTGTTTCTTCATCAGGTCTTTCATAAGGACTTCCTGGATACGGATTAAAATATATTAAATTTACCTTACTTGGAATTGAATTTAAAAGTTTAACCAGTTTTTTGGCTGCACTGATATCGTCGTTTTTATTTTTAATTACTAAATATTCAAACATTACCTTTTTTCTTTTATCAATGGGGAATTCCTTAATTGCATCTATTACACTTTGAATATTATATGCTTTGTTTAAAGGAATTAATTCTTCTCTTAATTTATCATCAACTGCGTGAAGTGATATCGCAAGATTTATTCCAAGATTTTCTTTTCCTAATTTTTTGATTTTAGGTGCAATGCCTGATGTTGAAAGTGTTTGGCGTCTTGGTGAAATATTTAAACCGTCTTGATTTTCTATGATTTTTATTGCTTTTACTATATTGTCATAATTATCAAGAGGTTCTCCCATACCCATATAAACAATATTTAATGCTTTGTTTTCATCAAAATTTTTTTCTTTTTTCATAAACCAGACTTGTGCCACTATTTCGGCAGGAGAAAGGTTTCTTACAAATCCTCCTTTTGCAGTTAAGCAAAAAGCACAGCCCACTTTACATCCCACCTGAGTAGAAACACATACAGTCCATTTAGCTTCTTTTTTTTTGCCGTTTTCGATTCTTTCGTCTTTCATTTTGATAAGCACTGTTTCTACCGTATGATTGTCGTTTAGTTTAAATAGAAACTTTTCTGTTGCGTCGTTTGAAATTTCTTTATTAATTAATTCAAAAGGATTTATAACAAATTCTTCTTTTAATTTTTTTCTTAAATTTTTAGGCAGATTATTCATTTTTTCAAAATCTTCTTCATATTTTCTATAAATCCAATTATATAGTTGTTTTGTCCTGAATTTAGGTTCTATTCCCATTTTTAACAAATCTTCGGGCAAATAATCCATAAAGAATTTTTTATTCATTTATTTCCTTTATAATGTTTTTTTCAATTAAATAGTTTATTAATTTTGCTTTTGCTTTTTTTATGTGTTTTATATAATCGTTATGGGCGTTTTTATTGCAATAATTTGTAATTACAAAAATTCCTTTTACCGGAATATTAAATTCCTTTGCAACTTTAACAACAGAAAAAAATTCCATATTTTCGGCATCTATATTTAATTTCAAATATTTCTTTGCTATGTTTTCGTTTGTGGTAATGTAATTTGATGAATTTATTATTGTTTCACGTGAAACATTATTAAAAGTTATTATATTTTCAATCGGAGTATAACAGTTTTTTGTTATAAAGCATTGTTCTATATTTGAAGAATTAGATGTTTCAATAATATCATAAATTTTTAATTTACCGTAACTTCCGGCACTTCCTATAAAAATAATTAAATCGGGTTTGTCAAACAATGCAATTCGTGTCAGATTTATTGAACTTTCTATAAGTCCTATTCCGATAGGTATCGCAAATGGAAAAATCTCTTTTTTCCCGCTACTGATTATTTTAATATTCATTTATTACCTTTGTTTCACGTGAAACATTATTTACAATCAAGAATTACTTTATATTTAATTGTAATATATTTCGGTTTTAATATAATTTTTTCTTCGTCAGGAGAAAGAAAGATAATATTTTTGATAAAACATTTTTTATATATTGTTGATATTTTTTTGATAATTTTATACTGAAATTTATCTGTATTTATTAAAGCTATTTTTATATTTTTAAATTTGGTATCGGTAGGTGCATAAAATTGATTATTTAGATAATTGTTTATATCTCTCATATCTCCGTAGAGAATATAACCGTTTTTAGTTTTTATATATGGAAACGGAAATGTTAAATCATTTGTTTTTGTTTGTATCAATATAGCCGGAATATTTGGAATAATATATTTTTTATAAATTTTAGTGAAATTAACTTCAAATGCAAATAAAGGCAAACAAATTAAAATCAAAAGTGTTAATAATTTTACATTTTTCATTTTTATTCTCCATTAAAGCCTAACGCTAATATTTTCTTTTTTTAAATATTTTTTAAGTTCTATTATATCTATTTCTTTAAAATGAAAAATACTTGCCGCCAAAGCCGCATCAGCTTTATGTTCAAAAGCTTCTTTAAAGTGTTCCATTTTACCAGCCCCCCCACTTGCGATTACTGGAACATTGACAAGAGAGCTGATTTTTTCGGTGATTTCAATATCAAATCCTTTTTTTGTGCCATCGGTATCCATTGATGTTAAAAGTATTTCCCCACATCCTCTATCAACTACTTCTTTTGCCCATTCAATTGCGTCAAGTCCTGTATCTTCTCTTCCGCCTTTGATAAATACATTCCATTTATTAGGAGCTTTCTTTTTAACGTCTATTGCAACCACTATACATTGACTTCCGAATCTTTTGGCACTTTCGTCGATAAAATCGGCTCTTTTTACAGCTGCGGAATTTATGGAAACTTTATCACATCCTACGTTTAATAAATCGTAAATATCATTTAAAGAGCTAATTCCTCCACCTACCGTTAAAGGAATAAAAACTTCTTTTGCGACTTCTTTTATAATATCAACAATCGGTTTTCTGTTTTCCCAACTTGCGGTAATATCAAGAAACGTAAGTTCATCAGCTCCTTCCTCGTTATATCTTATTGCAGCTTCAACCGGATCTCCGGCGTCTTTTAATCCTACAAAATTAACACCTTTTACAACCCTGCCGTTTTTAACGTCGAGACAGGGTATAATTCTTTTTGCGAAATATTCCATAAAAGGCCTTTTTTGTTATAATTTTACCATAATAAAAATTAAGTGAGTAGAAAAAATATGAAAGAGAAATATAAGTTATTAACTTGGCAAAAATCTAAAAAACATTGTTAAAAGCAAAATACGTATAAACATTGAATTTTTAAAGTTTTAATATTTGTAAAAACTATTTACTTTTGAATAAAGGATATGATATAATCAAAGCCAAGAAAAAATATGGACAGAATTTTTTAAAAGATAAGAGTTATTTGCAAAAAATCGTCGAATCGATGCCCAATAATGAGAATTTGGTTATTGAAATTGGGCCTGGCTTAGGCGATTTAACAGAAAAGTTGCTGGAAAAAAGAAGAGTTCTGGCTTTTGAAATAGATAAAGATTTATGTGAAATTTTAAAGAAAAAATTTCCTGAACTTAATTTAAAATGTGGTGATGTTTTGGATTATTGGCAAGGGAGTTTGGCAGATGAAAAGTATGATTTAATTGCAAATCTGCCTTATTATGTTGCAACGAAAATAATCCTTAACGCATTAAAAGACAAAAATGCAAAAAATATTTTAGTATTAATACAAAAAGAAGTTGCAGATAAATTTTCAGCTAAACCCGGAGAGAAAGATTATATGTCATTGGCTATTTTAGCGCAAAGCGTTGCTAATATTAAAAAACTTTTCGATGTGCCGGCAGCTGCTTTCGTGCCTGCTCCGAAAGTAACCAGTAGTGTTATACTGTTTGAGAAGTTCAAGGATTCATATGATGAGGATTTTGCCAAATTTTTGAAAATGGCATTTAATTCTCCAAGAAAAACATTAAAAAAAAATTTATCTGCATTTAATTTTGAACCCGAAAGATTTGGGTTTGATAAAAACATAAGACCACATCAAATAGACGGCTCTGATTTTTTCCGGCTCTTTTCTGCATTGGCCACAGAAAGGAGTGTAAATGGAAAAAAATTCAAATCTTCAAGAAACAACGAATCAAAATAAAACTCAGCAGAAAAATTATAAACAGAAAAAAAATTCTTTTCAACAAAAAAAAATAGATCCGAAAAATTTTGTGTGGTTTAAAGATTTAAACAAAGCTTTTGATGAAAATGAAAAGATACAAAAAGCACGACTTAATTGTTTTAACAAAATAGACAGCAATGCAAAAGGATGGGTGAAGTTTACGCCGCTCGGCGGGCTTGATGAGATAGGCGGCAACTGTGCCGTGCTTGAAACGGAAAACAGTGCCGTTATAATAGATTGCGGTATGAGTTTTCCTAGTGAAGATATGCATGGAGTAGATATTTTAATTCCTGATTTTAGTTATTTGAGGGAAATCAGACATAAAATAAAAGGTCTTATAATAACGCACGGACATGAAGATCATATAGGTGCGGTGCCTTATCTTTTCAAAGAGATGCAATTTCCAATATACGGAACTTCACTTCCTCTTGCAATGATAGAGAATAAATTTAAAGAACATAAGCTTTTGCAATACAGAAGTTATTTCAGAAGCGTTAAAAAAAGAACCCCGATTCAAATAGGCGATTTTAAAATAGAATGGATACATATGACACATTCAATTATCGATGCCTCTTCTCTTGCTATACAAACACCAGTTGGGACGATTATCCATACGGGTGATTTTAAAATAGACCATACGCCTATTGACGGATATGCTCCTGATTTAAATAGAATCGCTTATTATGGTGAAAAAGGTGTTTTGGCTCTATTTAGCGATTCTACCAATTCATATAAACCTGGAATTACTCCGAGCGAGAGCATAGTCGGTAATACTTTTGACGATTTGTTTATGAGAACTACCGGCAGGGTGATTATGAGCACGTTCAGTTCAAATATTCATAGGGTTTATCAAGCAATCGAAAAAGGAATTAAATACAAAAGAAAAGTGTGTATTATCGGTAGAAGTATGGAACAAAACCTGAATGTTGCAATGGATCTTGGATATATCAAACTTCCGAGAGATATTTTTATAGATCCATATGAACTTGGAAAATATCAAGACAATGAAATACTTATTATTACAACCGGTTCACAAGGCGAGAGTATGAGTGCATTATACAGAATGGCGATTGATGAACACAGACACGTAAAAATAAAAGAGGGAGATCAGATTATTATAAGCGCAAAAGCAATTCCGGGAAATGAACCCACCGTGTCTCAGCTTATAAATTTTTTGATGAAAAAAGGAGCGAAAGTCGCATATCAGCAATTCAGTGAAATACATGTCAGCGGGCATGCCTCTCAGGAGGAGCAAAAACTGATGTTAAGACTTGTAAAACCTAAATATTTTTTCCCGGTGCACGGCGAATATAACCATTTGATGAAACATAGACAAACGGCAATGAGTGTAGGGATAGCCGAAGAGAATATTTTTGTTATGGAAGACGGTGAACAGTGGGAAATAACACCTAAAAAAGTTAGAAAAGTCAAAAACGTGCAAACGGGAAAAATATTTATAGACAATCAAATAAACGAACAAATTGAAACCGATGTTGTAATTGATAGACAAAAATTGGCAAATGAAGGTATTGTTATGGTTGTCGCTCAAATAGACAAAAAAAACAAAAAATTAATTTCACGTCCGAGAGTTTCCACATTCGGAATTATTGCTGACAAAGAGGATAAGGCATTTGCAAAAGAGATGGAAGATTTGCTTATTAATTATATCGATCATGCAAAAGATTATGTTTATGAAAAAAACAGAATTTTTGAAAACGAGCTTAGAAATGTAATTAGAAAGCATGTATTCAGAAAAACAAAAAAATATCCTACCATCGTTCCGGTAGTTTATTTTATTTGATTTTTCTTATAATTATAAGCTTTTAACTTCTTTTTTCTCAATTCTTAAACTTTCCTTAAAATTTTGTTATAATAAATATAAAAAAGGGGAATTGTATGTCGGATAAAAAGAAGATAAAATATCCTTGTATGTGGGGTTTTAGGATTATTGGAGAGGATAAGGAAAAAATGAGAGCTGCTGTGAGGGAGTGTATAGATAATCAGGAATGTAAGATAGAAGATAATAATTCAAACGGCAAATATCATTCACAAAAATTCAAGGCATACTGCACGAGCGAAGAAGAGAGAAACGAATTTTTCAAAAGGCTTCAAAAACATAAAGATATTAAGTTTGTGTTATAATGATACAAAGATATTAAAAGGGAAACAATGACTTTAAATACGCCGATTGATATGCATCTGCATTTAAGAGAAGGAGAAATGCTAAAAACCGTTTTGCCTTATAGTGCAAAACAATTTGCCGCAGCTGTTATTATGCCGAATCTTGTGCCTCCTGTCGATAATAAAAACAGGCTTATTGATTATAAAGAGGAAATTGTGCAAAATAGCGATAATTTTACTCCTTTAATGAATGTTTTTATGAAGGAATTTGATGAAGAAGAGCTTTTGAAATTAAAAGACGAAATTTTTGCCGTAAAACTTTATCCGGCGGGAATTACAACCAATTCCGAAGGAGGAGTTAAATCGATCGAGAAAATTTATTCTGTTTTGGAGATGATGAGTGAGCTTAATATTCCTCTTAGTGTTCACGGGGAAACAAACGGATTTGTGCTTGATAGGGAAAGGGAATTTATTGATATTTATAAAAAATTGGCAAAAGATTTTCCAAACCTCAAAATTATAATGGAACATATAGGAACGTCGGAAATGCTTTATTTGCTCGACGAATATGAAAATTTGTATACAACCGTAACGCTTCATCATTTATTATTAACTCTTGATGAGGTTGTAGGCGGAATGTTAAATCCTCACTATTTTTGTAAACCAATAATAAAGACCCCGAAAGACAGAGATGAGATTCAAAAATTTGTCAAAAAAGGACATAAAAAAATAATGTTCGGAAGCGATTCGGCTCCTCATTCTATAAAAAACAAACTAAAAGGAGCAGCAGGAATTTTCTCCGCTCCTGTAATTTTACCGGCATTAGCAGAATTTTTTGAAGGAGACTTAGAAACTTTTCAAAAATTTGTAAGCGATAACGCAAGGGAAAACTTTAATATTAACGTGCCGGAAAAAAAAGTGGAATTAATAGAAGAAGAATGGACGGCACCTTATATAGTAGGAAATATAAAACCTATGTTTGCAGGAAAAAAATTTAAATTTAAAGTTTTGTAATTCCCTTCTTTTCTTTATTTTTCGCCATTTCGGATAAAATTTGTTGTTATTTTTTTAAGTTTAGAATAAGCAAAAAGAAGTAAAATTTTATTAAGAATTTGCTTCGGGAGAAAATAAATGAAACAAGTGATTAAAAGAGACGGGACATATCAGGATTATTTCCCTTATAAAATAGAAGATGCGATAAAAAAGGCTTTTGATGCCACAAACGTGGAATATGACAGAGATGTATTTTTAGAAGTAATTGATGCCATAAAAGATATAAAAACTCCTGAGGTTGAATATATTCAGGATTTGATAGAAAAATCCCTTTATAAACACGGATATTTCGATGTAATGAAAAATTTTATGCTTTATAGGCATTTGCATAAACTTCAAAGGGAAAATCTGCTTGATAAAGAAGCTACTTATATAAACTGCAACACCACAATTGAAGAATATATAAACAAAGAAGATTGGAGAATTAATGCAAACTCGAATACCGGTTATTCTCATGCAGGGCTTGTAAATAATACGGCCGGGAAAGTAATTGCAAATTACTGGCTTGATAAAATTTACTCAAAAGAAGAAGGAAGAGCACACAGAGATGGTGATTATCATATACATGATCTTGATTGTTTGAGCGGGTATTGTGCGGGATGGTCTCTTAGAAATCTTTTAAACGAAGGATTTAACGGAGTAAGAGGAAGAGTTGAAGCGAAAGCTCCTAATCATTTTAGAAGCGCACTCGGTCAAATGGCAAATTTTCTTGGAATTTTGCAAAGCGAATGGGCCGGAGCACAGGCTTTTAGCAGTTTCGATACCTATCTTGCCCCTTATGTTTTTAAGGATAATTTAAGTTATAACGAAATAAGAGAAGCTATCGAGAGTTTTGTATACAACCTCAACGTTCCCGCACGCTGGGGACAGAGTCCTTTTACCAATATCACACTTGATTTTACTGTTCCGGATGATTTGAAAAATCAAATACCTACAAGAAACAATAAACATCTTTTTGACGGAATTGAAAATGAAGAACTTTTAAACAGACTTAAAAAAAGAAATCCGAAAATAGAAAAATTGACAGATGCTACATATAAAGATTTCGAGCCTGAAATGCAAGAGATTATAAAAGCGTTTTACGAAGTTATGACAAAAGGAGATGCAATAGGTCAGCCGTTTACATTTCCTATTCCTACTGTAAATATTACCGAAGATTTCAATTGGGACAGCGAAGCGGCGCAGGCTCTTTGGGAAAATACGGCAAAAATAGGAAGCAGTTATTTTCAAAATTTCATAGGAAGTCAATATATAACAGATGAAAACGGAAATAAAATCAAAAATCCGAACGCATATGAACCGGGAGCTGTCAGAAGTATGTGTTGCAGACTTCAACTTGATTTAAGAGAGCTTAAAAAAAGAGGCGGAGGACTTTTCGGAAGTGCCGAAATGACTGGAAGTATAGGAGTTGTTACCATAAATATGGCAAGGCTCGGGTATCTTTACAAAGGGGATAAAGAAGCTCTTCTTGAAAAACTCGAATATTTAATGAATTTGGCTAAATCTACCTTGGAGAAAAAAAGAAAATTTATTCAAACTATGTATGATAGAGGGCTTTATCCTTATACAAAAAGATATCTTCCGGGATTTAACAATCATTTTTCCACCATAGGTGTAAACGGAATGAATGAAATGATAAGAAATTTTACAAGCGATGAAGAAAATATTGCAAGCAAATGGGGAATTGAGTTTGCAAAAGAGATTTTGGAATTTATGAGAAATAAACTAATTGAATTTCAAGAAGAAACCGGAAATTTATATAATCTTGAAGCAACTCCGGCCGAGGGGACAACATACAGATTTGCAAAAGAAGACAAAAAAAGATTTCCTAACATAATTCAGGCGGGCTTTGAAGATGCTCCTTATTATACGAATTCATCTCAATTGCCTGTTGATTGGACGGATGATCCTTTTGAGGCTCTTTCGCTTCAAGATGATTTACAGACATTATATACGGGCGGGACTGTATTGCATCTTTATATGAGTGAGAGATTAAGCTCACCCGAAGCTGCGAAAAATCTGGTAAAAAAGGCGATTAGTAATTTCAGATTGCCTTATATTTCAATTACTCCTGTATTTAGCGTATGTCCTAAGCATGGATATATTCCGGGAGAGCATGAATATTGCCCGTATTGCGATGAAGAACTTTTAGATAAAATCGGATAAAAAATAAAGGAGAAAAAATGGAAGTAAAAGAATTAAATAAAAAAGAAATTTTAGAAAAATTAAAAGACAAAAGACAAAAATGTATGGTTTATACAAGGGTTATGGGTTATCACAGACCTGTTGAGAGTTTTAACATAGGTAAAAAATCGGAACACAGACAAAGAAAACATTTTAAAGAATGTTAGGAATATATTCTTTCCAAAAATTTTCAACTCTTGATTTTCCGGGAAAACTTGCCGCAATTGTGTGGTTTAGCGGATGCAATATGAGGTGCGCATACTGCTATAATAAAGACGTTGTTTTCGGAGGAAAAAAAATAGAAGAAGAAAAAGTTTTGGAATTTTTAAAAAGCAGGATAGGATTGCTTGACGGGGTTAGTTTTACCGGAGGGTGTCCTACTATGTATCCGAATCTAATCGGTTTTGCCACAAAAATTAAAGAGATGGGTTTTGATATTAAGCTTGATACAAACGGGATAAATTATGATGTTATAAAAGAGATGGCTGAAAAAAATTTGGTTGATTATATCGCACTTGATTTCAAAGCCCCAAGAGAAAAATTTTATGAAATTACCAAAAACAGACATTATGATAAGTTTGAAAAAACGCTTGATTTTTTGATTAATGCTGATGTTGAATTTGAAGTTCGCACAACGGTTCATACAGATCTTTTAGATGAAAACGATATTAACGAAATTGTAAATATTTTGGAAAATAAAAGATACAAAGGCGTTTATTATCTTCAAAACTACTTCGAAACGGATAAAGAGACTATCGGTAATATAGGGCCTCAGAAAAGAAAACTCGACATTTCAAAAATAAATAAAAAAATTCCTCTCGGATTTAGGAATTTTTAATGCTGTTTGATAGTTTAGTAAATGAATATGAAGAGTGGTTTGAGAAACATCCTGAAATTTACAAACAAGAGCTTAAAACCATAAAAACCCTTTTGCCCAAAGGCAAAGGAATGGAAGTAGGGGTCGGCACCGGCAGGTTTGCAGCTCCTTTAAATATAAAATTTGGGATTGAACCAAGCAAAGCTATGGCAGAGGTTGCAAGAAAAAGAGGTGTTGAATCGGTTGAAATTACCGCAGAAGAGATGAATTTTGAAGAAGAATTTGATTTTATATTGATTGTAACTACAATATGTTTTGTAAAAAATCCTCTTAAAACTATTCAAAATTGCTATAAAGCTTTGAAAAAAGAGGGATTCCTGCTTATTGCTTTTGTTGATTTGGATTCTCCTCTTGGCAGGATTTATGAAAAAAACAAAGAAAAGTCCAAATTCTATAAGTGGGCAAAGTTTTTTACAAAAAAAGATATAATTAATTTATTAAAAAAAGTCGGATTTAGAGATTTTGAATGCAGAGAAAACCTTTACGGAGATAGTCTTAATAATTTGAAATTTGAAGTTAAAGAATGCAACGGCGGGGCTTTTAAAGTTGTGAGGGGCAGGAAATAATGGAAAATGAACAATGAAAAATGAAAAAAAAGGCAAATAATGAAATTCAGTATAGTTTTTGACAATTTCAAGGCAAATGAAAAATTGGAGAGTTTTTGGGGATTTTCGTGTGTGATTAATGATAATTTTTTGTTTGATACGGGAAGTAACGGGAGAGCGCTGCTACGAAATATGAAAAAAATGGGTTTTGATATTGGAGAACTTGAATATCTTTTTATCTCTCACCCTCATTGGGATCATATAGGAGGAATTGATTCGATTGTTGATATAAACAGAAATTTAACTCTTTTTTTGCCAGATAGTTTATCGCAGCTTTATATAAGGGATTTAAAAAAACTCTCAAAAGAAGTAAAAGTGATAAATGAATATCCAAGAAAATTGTTTGATAATTTTTATTCCACCGGCATTATGCATCCAGTAGGAGAACATGCTCTTGTAGTAGATGAGGGAGAATTTGGAATAGTAGTTGTCGGTTGTTCGCATCCGGGTATAACAAATATTGTAAAAAGAGCAAAAGAGATAATTAATAAACCAATTCTTTATGCACTGGGCGGATTTCATCTATTCAGAAGTGGTGAAGAAGAGATAGTAGAGGTTGTAAAAGAGATGAAATTTTTAGGAGTAGAGTATATAACTCCAACTCACTGCACAGGGGATTTGGCTATTGAGATATTTAAAGGAACTTACGGAGAAAACTATATTCCCGGCGGTGTTGGAAGAGTGATTGAATTTTAGTGTTTATGTCTTTTTAGCTCTTTTTCAATAATATCTTCATAAGCCCATTTTTTGAGAGTTTTTTTTATGATTTTAGGAGATAGTTGTGGTGTGTTATACATACCTTTGGCGGCTCTTTGACGTTGGGCTTCATACAAAATTACGGCGTTTGCGACAGATACATTCAAACTCTGACTCATTCCGAACATCGGAATTATTACTTTTTTGTCGGCATATTTTATACTTACATCACTTGCCCCCTCAACCTCGTTTCCAAGAACAATTAAAGTCGGTTTTGTATAATCAACTTCTCTAAAATCTACGGTTTCTTTATCAAGCAAAGTAACTACTACCTGATATCCCTGATTTTTAATATTTTGATAAAAATTTTCTATATCTTCTACGTATTCATGAAATATCCATTTGTGTGCTCCCATTGTAATTTCGTTATTAAGTTTGACTTTTTTTTGATGGCGGTAATAAAGTTTTCCGATATTTACCGCATCGCAGGTTCTAACAATTGCAGAGAGATTATGATTTGAAAATACATAATCCATAAAAATCCTCAAAGTATCCTGACGGGTTTGAAGAATCTTTTTCATTTTTTCTAATCGCTCTTTGCTTACTAAATACAACATAACTCCTTTTATTTTTTAAATAGACTAATTAAAAGAAAAACAGAAGCTATAATTACTATTGCAGGGGTGGCTGAAATATCGTAATAAAAGCTGATAATAATTCCTCCCGCCATAAAAACCGTTCCTAAAATTCCGCTTATAATCATCATGTAAAAAAATTTTTTAGTCCATTTTTCGGCAATGAGTGAAGGAATGGTAAAAAGAGCCAAAATCAAAATTATACCGATAGCCCTGACACTCATTACAATTGTAAGAGATGTCAGAATCAGAAAATACGTATATAAATAATTTGCATTAATTCCTCTTAATGTTAAAAATTCTTTATCGTAACTCATTGCCAAAAATCTGTTATAAAGAAAAATTATGGAGATTAAAATTACTAAATCGATAGTCCCCATAAAAATTAAGTCTTTTTTTCCTACAAGTAAAATATTTCCGAAAAGGTAACTAAGAGCATCCGATTGATATCCGGGAGTAAGACTTAAAAAAATTATACCTATACTCATTCCAAGTGCCCATATAACACCTATCAGGCTATCTTGTCTATGAGGGAATTTTATTGTAATAAAAGCCAGTATAATAGCCAAAACAGCTGTAAAGAGGGATGCACTTAAAATTACGGAGATTCCAAAATAAAGAGCCAAACCTATACCTCCGAAACTTCCGTGTGCTATACTTCCCGTAATTGCCGTAGTTTTATTGATAACTATCAAACTTCCGATAACCGCTATTGCAATGCCAATTAAAATCGAAGCATAGATGGGGTAATTTATTAAATCCCACAATTTTCATCCTTTAAGAAATTTATTAATTCGATTTCGCAAAAATGCTTGTCTTTTGGAATATTAAGTTTCGGCCCTTCGTGAAAAATGGCTTTTTTATGGATGTAGGCTATTTTGTCAACTTTTCTTAGAAGTATTTTTATATCGTGGCTGACTACTATTCTTGTAACGTTTAAACTTTCGATTAAATCAAGTATTTCCGTTTGTCCTCTCGGGTCTATCGCACTTGTGGGTTCATCCATTATCAAAAGTTTGGGTTCGCTAACCAGTGCTCTTGCAATTAAAACTTTTTGTCTCTCACCCCCAGAGAGATCTTTTATTCTTTTATCTTTGAGGTAGTAAATGTGTAATTTTTCTAAAACTTCCGTTGCTTTTTGTTTATCTATTTTTGAATAAAAGAATTTGCCTTTTTTTAATCTGCCTTGTAAAACAATATCGAAAACGGTAATGGGAATATCAATCGAAAAGCTGATATGTTGCGGAACATAACCGATAATTTTTCTTGCTTGTTTTGGAAATTTTCCGTAAATTTTTATTTCTCCTTTGTTCGGTTTTAAAAATCCCAAAATTAATTTAAGCAGTGTTGTTTTGCCCCCGCCGTTTGGTCCGATAATAGCCAAAAATTCTTTGTCATTAAGTATAAAATTTATATTTTCCAAAATCCACTCTTTGTTATATTTAAAATATAAATTTTTAACCTCAACCGCTTTCATTGTAATGCATTTATCAGTTGATTTATTGTATTTTCCGGATATTCGTTAAGAGGAGAAATCACCGTTACTTTTGCGTTTATTTTTTGGGCTACTATTTTTGCGTATTTTTGAGGGAATTCTGGTGAAATTATTACTGTTTTTATATTTTCTTTTTTTGCAGTTTGTATAATCTTTGCCAGATATTGGAAACTCGGACTTTTACCTTCTTTTTGAAGTGCGATTTCTTTAATGCAAAAATCTTTTGCGAAATAATAAAATGACGGGTGAAATGTAATAAAAGCTTTTTGTTTTATCTTTTCAAACCCTTCAACTTCAAGTTTGGAGAGTTTATTTATGTATTTTTGATAATTTTTAAGATAAATCTCTCTTTTTTCCGGATTAAGTTTAATTAGCGAATCCAAGACAACTTTTGCTTGTAATTGCAAAAATGCCGGACTTAACCAGATATGAGGGTTTTTTGACGTTTTGAGATATTTTCCGAAATAAATTATTTTTATATTCGGATTAATTTCTTTTATTTTTTGTATATATTTTTGATCAAAAGGCACTCCGATTGTAAAATAAATCTGAGAATTTTTAATAGCTTTAAGTTGTTTGAAATTGGGAGAATAAGTTGCAGGCGAGTTTCCGGGAGGCACCATTACGTTTATATTTGCATCAGGAGCTATGTTTTTGATAATTCCCTTTTGAGGTAAAATAGTTACGCTTATGTTTAATGCGAATATAGGAATAGCCAATATTAAAAATAATAAAATTTTCAATTTCACAATTTTACATTGATTTGCATTCATCGCATATTCCTTTTATGATAATGTTGATTGAATTTATTTCAAAATCCGTATAACGTGAAAGATTTATTGTATCTTGCGCACTTAAAGGTTTAAGACAAAATATCCTTTTACATTTTATACATTCAAAGTGAGGATGAGTAGGGTTATGTATATTGCAATCTATTTCATAAAAACTTTTTCCTTCACTTAAAATTTCTCTGATAATTTTTTTATTAAGCAGGGATTTTAAATTTCTGTAAACGGTTGCTTTGTCTATGTTTAATAAATTTTGCAACTCTTTTGCATTTAATATGCCTTTCCCTTTAAGCAACAATGCTATTTTATATTCAGTATTTTTGAGATTTTTTAATTTTTCACACATAAATGAAATTATAACAAAATGCAACTTAATTGCAAA
>JALVTJ010000059.1 GCA_027036005.1 Nautiliaceae bacterium | reverse complement strand
GGTGAAGCCGAATTTGATAAAACATTTGATAATGAAGGAATTGTAGAGATAATTTTTAAAGACAAAAACAAAGACAATATAGAGCATCTAAAACATTTTAGAATCAATATTCCGAATACCGGTGAATATATAGAACTTAATAAAATAGCGACGTTCAAAATATACCGCTCTTTTAAGAAAATACATAAATATAACGGCGTTGCCGCAAAAAGCGTATATGCTAGTCTAAATAAAAAAATTATAACGGTTGCTCAATTTTATAAAAAAATATCCCCCGTGTTAAAAGAAATAAAAAGCAAAGGAATGGATATAATTATAGGAGGAGCCGCAAAAACCAGTAAAGCGTTTATGAAAGATTTGAAAGAATCATTGGTTGTGGCGGTGCTTTTGATATTTTTGATATTGGTGCTTATGTTTGATTCGGTTGTTTTACCGTTTATTATTATTTCGGTAATTCCGCTTTCTTTTTTGGGAGTTATAATCGGAAATTATTTAATGGGAATGAATATGACTATGCTTGGTATGATAGGATTGGTGGGACTTTCGGGTGTTGTGGTAAATGATGGTATTGTAATGATAGATTTTATTAAAAAAGCAAAAAACATAGAAGAGATTATTTTGTTTGCATCAAGACGTTTAAGACCTATACTTTTAACCTCGATTACGACTTTTTTCGGACTTTTTACGCTTATGTTTTTTCCATACGGTCAAAGCGCAATTTTGCAGCCTCTTGCCATTGCCCTTGGATTCGGATTAATGTGGGGAACAATGCTTAATCTGTTTTATTTGCCGGTATTTTATTATATACTAAACAGGAAAAAATTGAAGTGAAAATTTTTATAAAAACATTCGGATGCAGAAGCAATATATTTGATTCGGAACTTATGAAAAACAGATTGCATTATTTGGCAAAAAACGAAGAAGAAGCAGATTTGATAATCGTAAATTCCTGCACTGTAACCAATTTTGCGGATAGGGATTTTAGAAAATATATCAATAAATGGCAAAATAAAAAGATAATTTTAACCGGATGCGGTGCTTATACACAAGGGGAAAAACTATTCAAAAATGGTAAAATTCAAGCGGTTTTGGGGCACAAATACAAAGAAAACATTGATGAATTTTTAAATTTCAAAGGGATAAAATTAGGGGATTTCGATTTTAAAAATAAAACTATTTTAAAAAAAATACACAAAACAAAAGCTTTTATAAAAATTCAAGAAGGTTGTGATTTTGAGTGTGCTTATTGTATAATACCCAAAGTCAGAGGACATTCAAGAAGCATTGATGAAAAAGTAATTTTAGAAGAAGTTAATATTCTTGCTCAAAACGGAGTGAACGAATTTGTATTAACGGGCATAAATATGGGAAGTTACGGCAAAGATACCAACACTTCCCTAGCTTCTCTTATTAAAAAATTGAGCAATATAAGGGGCGTAAAAAGAATACGATTAGGCTCATTGGAGCCTTCACAGATTACTGATGAATTGATTGAACTAACTCAAAACGGGGTATTGGAGAAGCATTTGCATATCGCTTTGCAGCATACAAGTGATAAGATGCTTAGGATTATGAAAAGAAGAAACAGAATTTTTTCAACGTTGCCGCTTTTTGAAAAATTAGCGGATATGGGATTGGCGCTCGGGAGCGATTTTATTGTGGGACATCCGGGGGAGAGTGAGGAAATATGGCTTGAAGCGTTGGAGAATTTTAAAAAATTTCCTTTAACCCATATACATATTTTCAGATATTCCCCAAGAGACGGGACACTAAGCAGTAAAATGAAACAGGATGTAAAAGGGGATGTTGCTAAAAAAAGAGCCAAAATTTTAGAAGAAATAGTGAAAAAAAACAATTTTGATTTCAGAAGCAAAAAAACGCCTCTTTTAGTGCATATTGAAGATAATAAAAACGGCATAAGTTTTGGATATGACGAATTTTATAATAAAATGAAACTTTTAAAACCTTTTGAAAAAGGAGAATGGGTGAGAGTTGAAAATTATGAAGTAAAGGATGATATGAATGTTGCGCAAAAATAAAAAGAATTCTCTGATTATCAGCATAATTGCAGGAATATTGATTGCTTTGCTTCTTGCGGCTGCATTAAAAAGCGGGGATTTAAATTCAAGCGTTTTGTTTTCTCAAATTATTGCAGTAATAATAGTTTTGGGATTTTTTATATTTTTTATTTTACTTTTGAAGAAATTGTTGCCTCCACAACCTCAGCCTCAGCAAGTTCAGGTTGAAATGAATACCGGGATAGAAAAAGATTTTGTAATAAGGCCTACCACATCAAACCTTACGTTTAAAGATGTGGCTGGGATTAGCGAAGTAAAAGAAGAACTTGTAGAAATAATCGATTTTTTAAAAAATCCCGAAAAATACAGAAGTTTCGGAATAAATTTACCAAAAGGCGTTTTGCTTGTAGGACCGCCCGGAGTTGGTAAAACATTAATTGCCAAAGCTTTGGCCGGTGAAGCCGGTGTTCCGTTTTTTTATCAAAGCGGCAGCGGTTTTGTGCAAATGTATGTGGGAGTAGGAGCAAAAAGGGTTAGGGATTTGTTTAGTAAAGCCAAGGCAATGGCGCCGAGTATTATTTTCATAGATGAAATAGATGCGATAGGAAAAGCAAGAGGGAATCTCAGAAATGACGAAAGGGAAGCCACATTAAATCAGCTCCTCACGGAAATGGACGGATTTGAAGGGAGCGAAGGGGTTATTGTAATAGGAGCGACCAATAAAGTCGAACTTTTGGATGAGGCGCTTCTTAGACCCGGTAGATTTGATAGGAGGATTTTTGTCGAACTTCCAGGACTTAACGACAGGATTGAAATATTAAAGGTTCATATGAAAAACAGACCTTTTAAAGGCAATCTTGAAAATATTGCAAAAATGACGGTCGGATTTAGCGGTGCGGCTTTGGCAAGTCTTGTAAATGAAGCGAGTATATACGCACTAAAACAAAACAAGCCTTATATTGAAGAAGAGGATTTTTATGCCGTTAAAGATAAAGTATTAATAGGCAAAAGAAGGCTTAATACATATACCCCGAAAGAAAAGGAAATTTTGAGCTATTACCAATCGGCAAAGGCTGTTATTGCATATTGGCTCGGTGTGGATTTTGAAAGAATTTCTCTTGTGAAGGATGATTTTAAAGAAGAGGATAAAGAAATTGTTTCAAAAACGGAAATAATGAGCAAAATCGAGGTTTATCTTGCAGGAAGAGTTGCTGTTGAGAGTAAGTTCAGCGAAAAATATTCAAATGCACACAAAGATATCAAAAAAGCGAAAGAATATGCTGTTTTGATGATCAAAGAATACGGAATGGGGGATAATTTGGTAGGAGATGAAGTTGAAATTGCCAATATATTGAATATTGCCGAAAATGAAACGAAAGTTTTGTATGCGAACAATAAGGAGCTTATTGAAAAAGCGTATGAAATAATGATTAAAAACGAAGTTATTCATAAAGAGGATATAGAAAAAATAAAAAATGAAATTTTTTAGCGGTTTTTGTCTTTGTAACGAAAAATATCTTTTTAAAGAGTTTTTGCAAGAGAGTGAATTTTGTATTGCCGGGTTCAGTTACGGGGCGCAAAAAGCAATAGATTATGCTTTAAATTCGAATAAACGGATAGATAAAATCCAGCTTCTCTCACCCGCTTTTTTCGATTATAATAAAAAAATAATAGATTTAAATTTAAAAGCATTCGAAAAAAATAAAAACAAATATATTAAAAATTTTTTAACAAAAGCGGGAATTAATGAATGGGAACTGGAAAATGCGAACGAAGTGAGCCCGTCCCATACACCCAATTCACAGAATTGGATGTCGGGCAAGCAATATACGAAGTATGTGATGGGGAAAATTGAGAATGGAAAATGGAAAATTAAAGAAAAAAATATAAAAATCTGCGAATGTAGTGAAAAAGATTTATATAAACTTTTTACATTTGAGTGGGAGAAAATAAAACAGCTTAAAAATATCAAAATCGAAGTGTTTTTGGGTGAATATGATAAAATAGTATCTGTTGAAAAAGCGTATCGTTTTTTTAAAAACTATGCCGATGTGTATTTGATAAAAAAGGCAAATCATTTTCTAAGGAGATAAATTGCAAAAAAACGACGAAAGTATATCGGAGAAGTTTTTTGATTACTGGGATATAATAATAGGCGGAATTTCTTTTTTTGCGGCACTTTTTTTTCATTTTAACTCTTTTTTGATTTTTTCTACATTATTAGCTGCAATTGCAATAGGTTCTCTTGCCGTTACCATATCTGAAATTGCTGAAATATTGGCAGAGAGGTTTGGTGAGCCATATGGAAGTTTGGTTTTGACGTTTAGTGCTGTTTTGGTTGAAATTTTAATACTTTTCATGGTGGTTTTGGAAGCCAAACAACATCCCGAAATTATAAACACTGTTAAAAACGGCATAGCTGCAACGGTTATAGTTGATTTGAACGCTCTTTTGGGTCTTGCCGTATTTGTAGGAGGTCTTAATTTTAAAGAACAAGAACACAATGAAGATACATCCGCAAGTTATACGACCGTGCTTTTTGTAGCGGTTGCAATGTTATTGGTGCCTACAACAATTTCTTTTCATTCGAATGAAAGTGCTTTGTTTAAAGCAAGCATAATTACCGCAATATTACTTTTTGTTTATTATTTTTTTATTTTTAAATTTCAAACCGATACGCATGTTCATTTTTTTAAATTCAAAAAAAGAAGTAGAGTAAAAAGATATATAAAAGAAGATGAAGATAATTACTATTTTGACAAAAAAGGAAATTGGTTTTTGATTTTGTTTTTAATCTTTTTGCTTGTATTAATAGGAGCTATGTCCGAAATATTTGCAAACGATGGTGTCGTTGTTTTTAAAGAATTCGGATTAAGTGCAGGATTTGTAGGTATAATGATAGCTTTTGTAACTGCTGCTCCGGAGTTGTTTACGGCTATTAGAGCGGCTAAAAACGATGAAATGCAGCGTGTAATAAATATAGCAATGGGTGCTAGCACCGTTTCAATTCTTTTAACTGTTCCTTTTTTGATATTTTTATCATTAATTGTAGGAATAAAATTAACGCTTGATTTTTCTCCTTTACAGGTGGGGGCATTGTTACTTACAATAATTTTGGTTTGGAAAACTACGGAAAACGGTGAGACTAATTATCTTGAAGGTCTTAGTCATTTGATGTTTTTTATAAGTTATGCGGTGATAGCAATTTTTTACTAAATTACACAGTTTCTAATAAAAAATAGAATATTTTTAATTTTTTTTGATTTTTGTATTAACCTTTAAAAAAAGGAGAGTAATGAATAGAAGAAAATTTATCAAAACCGCTGCACTCGGAAGTGTGGCTACGGCTACATTTACTACAAATCTTTATGCAAAAACAGTTAAAAGATTAAAAGTGTGTCTTTCATGGCCTAAAACTTTGCCTATTATGGGTGAAGGTGCTTTGTGGTTTGCAAAAAGAGTTAAAGAGCTTAGCGGGGGAAGTTTGGAAATTCATATTTACGGTGCAAATGAGCTTGTTCCAGCACTCGGGGTATTTGATGCATGTTCAAAAGGTTTGATTGATGGTTTTCATTCAGGTCCTTATTATTGGAAGGGTAAAAATATTGCATTTGCACTTTTTAGCTCTTACCCTTTCGGAATGGTGGCGGATGAGCTTGAAGCGTGGTTCGATTTTGCAGGGGGTATGGATTTGTGGAGAGAGCTTTATGCAAGATATAATCTAATGCCTTTCAAAGGCGGAAATACCGGAAATCAGATGGGCGGATGGTTTAGAAAGCCTATTAAAAGCCTTAAAGATATGAAGGGATTAAAAATGAGAATACCAGGTCTTGGAGGTGAAGTTATGGCAAGACTTGGAGTTAAACCTGTAAATATTCCGGCAGGCGAGATTTATACGGCGCTTGATAGAGGAGTAATTGACGCAACGGAATGGGTAGGACCAAGTCTTGATTTGATTATGGGATTTGAAAAAGTCGCAAAATATTATTATACAGGTTGGCATGAGCCAGGAAGTATACTTGAAATGACATTTAATAAAAGAAAATACGAAAGATTAAGCAAAGAACATCAAGCAATTATAGAAGCTGCCACAAAAGAGATGCATGCAAGAATTTTCTCAGAATTTCAATATCAAAACGCTATTAAGCTTAATGAACTTCTTAATGGAAAATATGACGTTGTGCTTGGAAATTTCCCTGATGATGTCAATGAAGCGGCTAAAAAAGCTACAATTGAAATACTTAACGAATATTCTGAAAAATCCAAAGATTTTGCAAAAGTTTATTCCAATATCAAATCATTTTTCCCTAAGATTAGAAAGTGGACCGATACACTTCCAAAATGGTATCTTGATATGAGGGATTCAGGAACAATCGTCGATTAATAGAGGCTTTTGCCTCTATACGAATTTTTTAAGAACTTCGCTGCAAAGTGCAAATCCGAATGTTCCGGTTACCCCTATAAAACTTCCCATATCGCATTCAATAGGCTTTTCGCTTGAATAAACGACTTTAAAATCACCTTTAAATTTTGCTTTTTTAAGTTCGTATCTTATTTTTTTTGCAAAAGGATCGTTTTGAGTTTTCCAAATTGAATCGATTTTTATTTTTGTCGGATCTATTCTTTTGGCCGCTCCCATGGAAGAAATAATTTTAGGATAAGCGGAGATTATAAGAGAAATTTTTGCCTTTATATCGTCAATTGCATCTATTACGATATCGTATTTTTCAAAATTTATATTTTTAATATTTTCAGGCGTAAGTTTTTTATCTATCGGGATAATTCCCGGGTAAAGCTTTGCCAAAACTTCTACTTTTTTTTCTTTTAAATATTCGCTTCCGATTTGTCTGTTTTGATTTGTGATATCAAAAGTGTCATAATCGATAATAGTTATATTCTTAACTCCGCTTTTGTATAAACATTCAAGCGTGTGTCCGCCCACCCCTCCCACACCGCAGATTAAAACATTTAAATTTTGAAGTTTTTCAAATTTAGTAAAAAGTTTCCTGCATTTATCGTATCTCATTTTTCAACTTTTCCAAAGCATCGAATCCCGTCATATCTAGTTTTATAGGAGTAATTGAAACATATCCGTTTTTTATTGCGTCAAAATCCGTCTCACTTTCTTCTTTGAATGCCAAGGGATGAAGTCCTATCCAGTAATACTCTTCCCCTCTGGGATTGGTGAATTTATGTGCGTCGTTGCCGTAAAGCCTGTAACCGAGTTTTGTGGCTTTTATTCCTTTGATTTTTTTTGTATTGGGAATGTTTATGTTTAAAATGTGTCTATGGGGGATGGTTATTTTTTTATCAAGTATTTTTTTGATTATTTTTCTTGTTATTTGTTTTGTTTGTTCCCAGTTTATTTCACATGGAGGTTTGTCGTAACTTTTTATAACCTGAGATACGGCAACCGAAGGGATATCATGCAACGCCCCTTCCATAGCCCCTCCTGCGGTTCCCGAGTATGTTACGTCTTCTCCCATATTCGCTCCGTGATTAATACCGCTTATTAGCAAATCGGGTTTTGTTTCAAAAAATTCTATAAGCGATAAGAATACGCAATCACTCGGAGTTCCGTCATCGAGTTTGTAAAAATTTTCTTCTATTTTTATAAACCTAAGCGGTTTTGTAATGGTGAGGGAATGAGAACAGGCACTTTTGGGAAAAGCCGGAGCGATTATATAGATTTCACCGAAATCTTTAATAGCATCTATTAATACCCCGAGACCTTTTGATTCAAACGAATCATCGTTTGTTACAAGAATTTTTTTCATTCATATCCTTTTGTATAATTTCAAAAAAAGGTTTGATATGTATTCAAAATATATAAGAGACGATATTGATATTAAGATTTTATCAAATTTTTCTTTTCCTTATGCCAAAGTTATACAAGATTTTGACGAATTTAAAAAAAATTTAAATAATTATGATTTTGGAGTATGGGCTGATAAATGTAAAATGGGAAATGAAAAATGTAAAATTAATGAAATAAAAATTTATAATGCTTTGGGGGAGAAATTAAGTTATGAAGATGTGGTTTTGAATTATCTGGTTTTTTTAAATGCTTTATTAAGAGAACAGATAGGGGTATGTATAGATAAGTCAGTTCCCAGAATAATAGACAATGAGCTAACTTCTTTGATAATCCAAAGGAAAAATTATATAGATTTCGATGAAAATTATTTTATTGCAATAGAAGGTGAAATTATATTTCCAATGATTAATAAAACATTTGATTTACATTTGGCTTTAATAAAATTAGCCGAATGGAAAAAACGTTCAGGAATTAAAAATTTGATAAAATTTCAAAAAAGGAGAAATAATGGCTAAATTGGTGTTGGTTAGACACGGAAAAAGCGAATGGAATAAACAAAACCGTTTTACCGGGTGGGTTGATGTGGAATTGGCTCCCGAGGGAATCGAAGAAGCGAAAAAAGCGGGAAAAAAGCTTAAAGATGCCGGATTTGCTTTTGATATATGTTTTAGTTCTTTTTTGAAAAGAGCAATTAAAACGGGAATTATAATTCTTGAAGAGCTTGATCTTTTATGGATAGACCATTTGAAAGATTGGAGATTTAACGAAAGATTTTATGGTGCTCTTACGGGGTTAAATAAAGACGAAGTAAAAAAAGAGCTTGGAGAAGAGAAATTTTTGCTTTATAGAAGAAGTTATGACGTGCCGCCTCCGCCATTAAGCGAAGACGACCCGAGACATCCGAGATTCGATCCGAAATACAAAAATTTTCCGGTTGAACTTATTCCAAGCACAGAAAGTTTAAAAGACAATCAAATTCGCTCAATGGCGGCTTTTCATGAAAAAGTCGCTCCTTTGCTTGTTGAGGGAAAAGATGTTTTGATTACAGCTCACGGAAATACCATAAGAGGAATGGTAAAAGAATTTGATAATATAAGCGATGAGGATATTCCTAAATTCGAAATAGCCACGGGAGTTCCTAGGGTATATGAATTTGACGAATCTCTTCATATTAAAAAAGTTTATAACCTCGATTAATCGTCAAAAGATTATCTCTTTTGGCGAAGATAAAACATACTGCCAAAAAGTGCACTGAAAAGATTTATACTCACAAGCATATACATAATAATTATTTGATAACTTACCGCCTTTAAAGGGCTTGTCCCGGCTAAAAGCATACCGGTCGTAATTCCCGGAATTGCAACGATGCCGATGGTTTGAAGCATATTGTTTACAGGGATTAAAGCGGCTTTAATGGCTTCTTTTTGCATTATTTTATAAGCTTCTTTAAGACTTGCTCCGATAGAAATAAAGGATTCAATAACTTCTTTTTGAAGAGTGATTTCTCTTTTTAATCTTTCGATTGTCAAAGTATAAGTATTAAGAGAATTTCCTATAATCATTCCGGCAATCGGAATAAATTGATAAGGTTTTAGTGAGATTATTTTTAAAGTAACCATGATTATTAAGATAATTAAAGTAGCAAAGCCAATTGATAAAAATGCTGGTAAAAATTTGTAATTTGTTCTTTTTTTAGCTATGTAAGCTGCATATAAAAACATTAAAAAAAGTATAGGAATATACCATAAAGGATTTTTAATTTTAAATAAAAATCCCAATACAAATCCAAGAACTGTTAATTGTAAAAAAGCTCTTATTGAATTTATAACTATTTCTTTTTCAATTCCTATCGAAAGTTTAAAAGATAAAAATGCGGGAATTAACACAAGAATAAAAGCAAAAGCAATCAATGATAATTGCATAAATTTCCTTTTTTTGAAATTTTATAATAAAATTCTTTAAAAAAGGATTTTAATGAAAATTATAGATATAAACGATCCGGGATTTGACGAAAAATTCAAAGAAATATTAAACAGAGGCAAAATGGATATTGAAAATGTTGAAGGGATAGTGAGAAATATTATTAAAGAAGTTAAAAATGAAGGGAATAAAGCTCTTTTTAGGCATATAGCAAAATTTGACAAATGGGAACCTCAAACAAATAAAGAATTGGAAATTGATAAAAGTTTGATGAAAAAGGCATACGAAAATCTTGATGAAGGATTAAAAAAAGCGCTTCATTTAGCATATGATAGAATAAAAGCATATCACGAAAAACAACTTCCTAAATCTTGGCTTGATTTTGAAGAAAACGGAACTATTTTAGGTCAAAAAGTTACACCGGTCGAGAGAGCAGGTGTTTATGTTCCGGGAGGCAAGGCATTTTATCCGAGCTCGCTTCTTATGAATGTAATTCCGGCAATTGTGGCGGGTGTAGAAGAAGTTATAGTAACCACGCCGGTAATTGAAAACAAACCAAACGAGCTTTTACTCGCGGCTCTTTATTTATGCGGGTGTCCAAAAACATTTAAAATAGGAGGTGCGAGTGCGATAGCGGCTTTGGCTTACGGAACAGAGACTATTCCGAAAGTCGATGTAATTACAGGTCCGGGAAATATTTTTGTTGCAACCGCCAAAAAACTTGTTTACGGGGAAGTCAATATCGATATGATAGCGGGACCGAGCGAAATAGGAATTATTGCTGATGAAAATGCAAAACCAAATTATTTGGCTATTGATTTGCTTTCACAAGCCGAGCATGACGAAATGGCAAGTTCGATTTTGATTACCGATTCCAAAGAAATTGCAGATATGTGCGTGATAAAGGTATATGAATATTTAGAAAATCTCGAAAGAAAGGAAATTGCAAAAAAATCAATAGAAAACAGAGGTGCAATTATTGTTACGAATGATTTAAATGAAGCAATTGAACTAATGAATATGATTGCACCAGAACATCTTGAAATTATAACGGCAAATCCTTTTGAATTATTGCCCGAAATAAAAAATGCAGGTGCTATATTTTTAGGAGAAAACACACCCGAGCCGATAGGCGATTATATAGCTGGCCCTAATCATACTTTACCAACGGGCGGAACGGCAAGATTTTATTCTCCTTTGAATGTGGAAGTTTTTATGAAAAAATCGTCAATTATATCTTTTTCGAAAAAAGCGATAGAAGATATGGGAGAAGAATGCGCTATTTTAGCACATACGGAAGGTTTAAGCGCACACGAAAAAAGTGTACTTGAAAGAATAAGACATTAATGGATGTCGTTGATTTTTTATTAAACGATATTCCTTCAAAAAGTTATTTTTATCTTATTTATCTTTTGATTATTACTTTTTTTTCTCTTTTTTTGATTTTTTATTTTTCGAAAAAAGCCAAAACAACAAAAAACTCTAATAAATTGAAAACATTAACATTGGACGATTTAGTGAAAATAGCAAAAAATTCAAAATCAACTACAAAAGATTTGTTATTTGCACTTATGTATTTTTCGGAAAATTTTAAAGTCAAGCAAAATAAAGACAAAAGCATAAAATTATTTAAACTGATACTACATCATAAACATAGAAACAAAAGTTTGTTCGATTTTTTTCACGGTAATATTTTACCTGCAAATTTAGAATTTAAAGAAGAACTTGATAAACTGGAAAGAGAAGCTCTGAACAAATAGGGAAGGTTAAACCCTATCTCTAAGATTTAGCTCGGTAATAACTTGCAGATATTTTTCGTGGTCTTTTCTTTTTAAATATCTCATAAGTCTTTTTCTTTGACCTACAAGTTTAAGTAGACCGAGCCTGCTTGAATGATCGTGTTTATGAGTTTGAAGATGCTCGTTAATCTGATTGATTCTCTCAGTAAGCAGTGCTATTTGAACCGCTGGACTTCCCGTATCTTTTTCATCGTTTCCGAATTTAGCGATAATTTCTCTTTTTTTCGCCGAATCCAAAGCCATTTTAGCCTCCTGATTGGTAAATTTTCACATTAGTGAATTGAGATGAAAGTATATCCGCTTTTTAAAAAAAAAGCAAATATGTGTTAAAATTTTATCAAAAAATAGAAAAAATTTACTTTTTCAATAAAAAATAAAAGTAAATTCAGTATAATTTGATAAAAAGGATTTTGATGATTTTTACCAAATCCACGGCTTACGCCCTGCAAGCATTAATAGAACTTTCGAAATTTCATAAACCTGTCGATGTAAATAGATTATCCGAAATAACCGAAATACCCAAGCCTTTTTTGGCAAAATTGATGCAAAATCTCTCGAAAAAACATTTTATCAAATCATACAAAGGAATACACGGGGGTTTTTTGCTTTTAAAAAAGCCAGAAGAAATTAAAGTTATAGACATTTTTGAAGCAATGGAAGATAAAAATTCACTTGTTTTTTACTGTTCGTCCAATGCGAAAAACTGTGTGAGGGATAGAAGCGATATTTGTTCTATTATGCCTTTTTTTTCCAAACTTGAAAAAGAGATGATAAAAATTATAGAAAAATATACATTGGAAGATGTGATAAGGATGAAATCTGGTAGCAAGAATTAAAAACTCGCTTAAACTTTTAAGTGAAATTACCGATTTAGGCGTTGTTGCTTTTGTATTTTCTATACTTTTAATAATTATAGTCCCGCTCCCGAATTCTCTGCTCGATTTTTTTCTTACGATATCTCTTGCCGTAGCCGTTTTGATATTGCTTTTAGGACTTTATATTCCAAAACCCACCGATTTTACGACGTTTCCGACTTTAATATTAATTGTTACATTATACAGACTTTCTTTAAATATTGCCACAACCAGAATGATTTTGAGCAAAGGTTACGAGGGGCCGGATGCTGTAAGTAAAATAATTTCGGCGTTCGGTGAATTCGTTGTCGGGGGAAATTATATTATCGGAGTAATTATTTTTATTATTTTGGTTGTAATAAATTTTTTGGTGATTACACAAGGGTCGACAAGGGTAGCGGAAGTTGCCGCAAGATTCACGCTTGATGCAATGCCGGGAAAACAGATGGCTATTGATGCGGATTTGAATGCCGGTCTTATAGATGAAAACGAAGCTAAAAAAAGAAGACAAGAGCTTATTCAAGAAGCCAATTTTTACGGTGCGATGGATGGGGCAAGTAAATTCGTAAAAGGTGATGCGATAGCAGGAATTATTATTACAACCATAAATATAATCGCAGGATTTTTAATAGGTGTTTTTCAGCATAATATGGATTTGGCCGAAGCTGCGGCAACATATACAATTCTTACTATTGGAGACGGATTGGTTTCCCAGCTTCCAGCACTTATGACTTCAACCGCTACGGGTATTATAATTACGCGAGCCACAAAAGACGAGAGCAATTTTGCCCAAGGGGTAATCAAACAGCTGGTAAAAGATTACAAGGTTATGTTAATTGTGGGAACAATTTTGTTTTTTATGGCTTTTTTACCCGGTTTTCCGAGAGGATGTATGATTTTTGTTGGAATGATATTTTTGATTACGGGTTATTTGATGATGGAAACCCAAAAAGGACTTGATCCTTTGCAGTCGTTTTTGAATAAATTCAGAAAAAAACCTCAAAAAAAAGAGCAAAAAGAAAAATCCGCTCAAACCAAAGAAAAACCAAAGAAAAAAACACCAAAACAAGAAGCAGAGGAAGAGAGCAAAATTTTAGAAGACGTATTAAAAGTCGAGCTTTTGGAACTCGATATAGGTTATCAATTGATAAAAATCGCCGATCCAAACCAAGGAGGCGATCTGCTTGATAGAATTAAGGCAATGAGAAAAAAAATAGCCGCCGATTACGGTTTTTTGGTGCCTCAAATAAGAATAAAAGATAATCTGAATCTCAAACCCACCGAATATCAGATTCTTTTAAAAGGCGTGGAAGTCGCCAAGGGAGAAATTTATCCGGATAAATATCTTGCAATGGCTACGCCTATGGTTATAGAAGAAATAGAAGGAATAGCCGTAAAAGAGCCGGCTTTCGGTATAGATGCTTTGTGGATTGACGAAGATAAAAAAGAAGAAGCCTTAATGAACGGATATACAGTGGTTGATCCTTCAACCGTTATTGTTACTCATATAACCGAAATCATTAAAAAATATGCCGAAGAGCTTTTAACACGTCAAGATATTCAGGAAATTTTGGAAAGGGTGAAAAAAGATTTTCCGGCTATTGTGGATGATGCGCTCAAAGTTGCCAATATCGGTCTTATACAAAGGGTTTTGAAAAATCTTTTGCACGAAAAAATACCTATTAAAGATATGATAACCATACTCGAAACAATTGCCGATGTTGCCGAATATACCAAAAACACGGATATTATAACAGAGCAAGTAAGAAGTGCACTAAGCCGTGTAATTACAAAATTATACGCAAATGAAGAGGGGGTGTTGAAGCTAATAACTTTTGACGCTCCCACGGAGCAGTATCTTATGAATAAGCTCCAAACGCAAGGAGAGCAAAAACAGTTTATTTTAACCGTAGCAGAAATGAATAAATTGGTTCAAGAAGTCAGCTCGGCCGCCGCCGAGATTGTAAATAAAGGAATTGCTCCGGTGGTTTTGATAGTCGATCCTTTAATTAGAAAACCTCTTGCCGAAATTTTGGAGAGATTTGGCGTAGATGTCATCGTGCTTTCACACTCGGAAATCGATCCTAATGCAAAATTCGAAGTTTTGGGAAGCATTTCCATTGATTTTAACGAAGAAAAAAATTAATTTTTAAAGGCAATAAAAGTGGCGAAATTATTCCATCTAAAAATGACCTCCACATTTTTAAATCCGCTATTTCGCAGCATTTCTATATTTTCTTGCATTGTATAAGGTATCAAGACATTTTCCAAAGCTTCTCTTTTTTGTGAAATTTCATATTCGCTATAACCCATCTCTTTTTTAAATTCGTAATAAAGATCTATCATAATTTTATTTAGTTTTTTGTTTTCGCTTACGAGTTTTTCACTCATTAAAAAAATGCCTTCGTTAAGTAATGATTTGTAAATTTTTTTTATTAGCTTTTCTCTTTTAAGGGGTCTAATGAATTGAACGGTATAATTTGCGACAATCGCTTTTGAATTTGAAAAATCGTAATTTAAAAAATCCGCTTGAATAAATTTTGCTTTACTTCCAAACGCTTTTGCTTTTAAATTGGCTTTTTTTATCATTGCGGGAGAATTGTCTATTCCTATAAGTTCGAGATTGTCTGTTTTTTTATCAAGTTCTATCAAAAATGTTCCGGTTGACGAGCCGAGGTCTACCACCTTGTCATTAGGGGTTAAAAAATTTTTTAAAACATCCAACTCTAAATTCAGATTTTCTTTATAAAAAGGCACGCTTCTATTTAGCATATCATCAAATACATTTGCAACTTCCTCGTCAAATTCGAATTGTTTTTCAATAGGTTTATTAAAAATTTTATCTTTCAATTTAATCCTTTTGATATAATTAGAAATATTTTATCATAAAAGGTTAATTTATGAAAGACGCAACACTCGCCCTTCATTTAGGATACGAAAAAGACAAAGAAAAAGCGATGCAAGTTCCTATTTTTATGAGCACCGCTTTTGAATATGAAAATACCGACCATGCCGCAAGGCTTTTTAATTTGGAAGAAAAAGGCAATATTTATACAAGAATTGCAAACCCCACAACCAGAGTGTTTGAAAAAAGAATTGCCGCACTTGAAAGAGGAATTGATGCGCTTGCCACGTCAAGCGGAATGGCGGCTGTTTTTTATTCCATTGCAAATTTAGTCGGGAGGGGGGATAATATAATCATTGCGGAAAAATTATATGGGGGCAGTATAACCCTCTCAACCCAAACACTTAAACAATTCGGAATTAAAGCAAAATTTTTTGATTCGAAAAGAGCAGAAAATTTAGAAGAACTTATTGATGAAAAAACAAAATTGATTTTGTTTGAGAGTATTTCAAATCCCGCCTTGGCTGTTGCGGATTTTGAAAAAATAACCGAAATTGCAAATAAACACAAAATCATAACCGTATGCGATAATACGCTTGCAACGCCTTATAGCGTCAAACCAATTGAATTTGGGGTTGATATAGTGGTGCATAGTGCAAGCAAATATATTGTTGGAAACGGAAGTGCGATTGGCGGGTGTATAATAGAATCTCCGTTTGCCAAAGAAAAGCTGAAAACTAAACGATATCCGCAGTTTAATACTCCGGATGAGAGTTATCACGGACTAATTTATAACGAAAAGTTTGACAATCCTTTTATCGAAAGAGCAAGACTTGCACTTCTCAGGGATTATGGGGCGGTTATTTCTCCTTTTAATGCATGGCTTTTGCTTTTGGGTCTTGAAACTTTGCATTTGAGAATAAAAGCCCACAGCCAAAATGCAATGAAAATAGTTGAATTCCTATCAAAACATCAGAAAATAAAAAAAATAAATTATCCGTTTTTAAAAAGCGATGAAAATTATGAACTTGCTAAAAAATATCTGAAATATGCCGGTGGAATAATCAGTTTCGAGCTTGGAAGCTATGAGGAGGCAAAAGAATTTGTCAGCAAACTTAAAATTTTCTCTCTTGTTACAAATATAGCCGATTCAAAATCACTTGTAACTCATCCCGCAAGCACGACTCATCAGCAATTAAGCAAAGAAGAACTTCTTAACGCAGGTGTTCCTGAGGGTCTAATAAGGCTAAGCATTGGTCTTGAAGATGCGGATGATTTGATTAACGATTTAAGACAGGCTTTATGAAAAAAGAAATTTTGAAACTTTTTTATCTTCCAATAATATTATGGATTTTAGTATCTTTTTTTTATTTTATTTCTTTATATAATATAATGAAATCAAATATAAATCGCCATATAAAAGAAATTCAAAACATAGTTATAAATGAAAAAAAACAACAGCTTAAAAAAGATGTCAATAACTTTAAAAATCTCTTTTTTTTATTGCAAAATGCCGTTTATTCTTCAACAGAAGAAGAATTGAGCGAAATTATAAATTTACCGATAAAAAACCATTTAAATAAATTAATTGAAACCGATTTTGCAATAGCAGGATTGATACCTAAAAATAAAAAATTTAAATATAGTATTTATAAAAATCATTTTATTATTTTAAATTCTCATAAAAAACATTATTTAGTAGTATTAAAAAATCAAGGAAATAAAGTTTATATTATTGGTATTCGAAAAAAATGTTTAGATAATTTTATTATTGAAAATATATTAAAATATCTTGATATTATAAATAAAAATAAACAAAGTTATATTGCTCTTGGAAAAATTATGTCTTTAAAGCCTGATAAAAACGGTAATTTCGGATATCTTTATTATATGCCTCCAAGATTAAAAGAATTGCAAGGTTTGGTGCTTTCTGTTAAAAAACCTGATATGAAAGGGAATTTATTTAGAGAAAAATATCTGAATTGTTTTAGACACAATAAGAGTTGTTTTGTAACTTATTATTGGAAAAACCCTATTACTGGTAAAATAGAGAAAAAAATATCTTATTTTGAATATTTAAAAGAATTTAATTTTAGTATTATAAAAGGTATTTATAAATCACAGATTTTAAAAGAAATAAATTTAAGGGCGAAAAAATATAAAAAGAATACATTTATAATTTTTGAAATAGCAATAATAGTGTATTTTATTATATTGTTGATTTTTATTTTTATTCAACAGATTTTTTTTAATAGAATCAAATTGAAATTAATTAAAAATTACGAAGAGTTAAAAAACGGATTGATAAACTCCGTTTATTTTGACGCTTTAACCGCTTTACCCAATAGAAATAAACTTATAGAAGATATAAAAAAATATAATTCCTTAATTTTAATAGATATAGAAGATTTTTCTGATATTAACGATGTTTTCGGTTTTGAAAAGGGTGATAAAGTTTTAAAAGAATTATCCGTGCAATTAAAAAACGAGTATAAAAACGTATATAGAATAGGAAGCGACGAATTTGCTATCTGTTTTTTGGAAAAAATTACGGAAAATTTTTTAAAAAAATTAATTAATAAAAAAATAAAAATTGAAAATATAAATATTTCATTAATTATGGGCGCTAGCAATTTCAAAGAAAGATTATATGAAAGTGCTGAAATGGCATTAAAATTTGCCGTTAAATTAAAAAATAAAAAATATTTGCTTTATGATGAAAGTATGTATTTAAAACAAAAAGAAAAGTTGAATAAAATAAATCTTTTGAAAAACGTTTTGGAAAAAAGGAATATTATTCCTTATTATCAATGTATAGTGGATAAAAGCGGCAATATTGTGAAATATGAATCTTTAATGAGAATAAAAATTAATAATAAAATCGAAACGCCTTTTTTCTTTATAGATTTAATTAAAGAAGCGAGATTATACAGTGATTTTTCCAGAATAATGATTGAAAAAGTCTTAAAAGATATCGAAAAAATTCCAATGAAAGTATCGATTAATTTAAGTTATGATGATATTGCAAATGAAGAAATGAGGAGTTTTATTTTAAATTCTATAAATGAAACAAATGCGAAAAAAATTGTTTTTGAAATACTTGAGAGCGAAAGTGTTCAAAATTATAAGAAAGTTAGATCTTTTATTAATAAAGCAAAAGAAAAAGGGATTGAAATAGCAATTGATGATTTCGGGAGCGGATATTCCAATTTTGTGAGGGTTTTAAATCTTGAACCTGATATTATCAAAATTGATGCCAGTTTAATAAAAAACATTCAAAATCCTAAAAATTATAAAATGGTTGCTTTAATTGTTGAATTTGCAAAATCGTTT
>JALVTJ010000058.1:11840-20007 GCA_027036005.1 Nautiliaceae bacterium | reverse complement strand
AAAACTAAAACATTAATCATAATTGGGATTTTGGAGGTGAGAAATAGTATCCTTGATAATAATCGATTCCCATCTTTTTAAGCATTTCAAAAATCTTTTCGTTCTCTACAAATTCGGCTATGGTTTTTATATTCATTTCTTTGGCAAAAGAGACTATTGTTTGCACTATTATTTGAGAATTTTTATCATCTATTATGTTTTTTATAAGAGTTCCGTCTATTTTAACCCCATCGGGAGCTAATTTTATTAAATAATCAAAATTTGCATATCCGCTTCCGAAATCGTCTATATAAATCATTGCACCCATTTTTTTAATTTTTTTTAAAAATTCTTTTACCATTTCATTCTCTTTTACATCTTCATTTTCCACAATTTCAAAAGTAATTTTCGATTTATCTTTTATCAAATTCAATTTATCAAAAATATATGCTCTCATTTCTTTATCTTCGATATCTTCCAATGTGATATTTATCGAAACGGATATGTTTTTTTCTATTATTTTATTAATTGCTTTATCAATTACTTTTTTTGTTATTTCAATATAATATCTTGATTTTTTAGCAACATCCAAAAAGAAAAAAGGAGATAACACTTTGCCGTTTTCATCAATAAGTCTAACCAATGCTTCATATTTCACTATATTTTTGTTTTTATCCACAATTGGCTGATAAAAAGGAACAATTTTATCGTTTTTAAATGCCCATTGAAGTTTTTTAAGCATTTCCAAATGCTCTTTGTATTTTTCCAAATGTTCTATTTCATTGGCAAAAATAATATCTTTTTTTAATTTTTTTGCCATATCAAGCGCAGATTCCGCCCTTAAAAAATTTCTTTCATAACAACTAACTCCTGCCCTAAATCTAACCACAATTTCATTTTTATCTACCTGATAGGATTTTTCCAAATTATTAAGAATATTTTTTAATCTATTTTTTAAATCATCTTTATTAATATTTTTATCTTTAAATAAAACGGCAAATTCATCAATACCTATATGATATAACTTAAAATTGTAAATTTTTCTTAGTTTTTTTAATCTTTCGGCAACTTCTTTTATAAGAATGTCCGCTATTTTTTCTCCGAAATAATAATTTATTTCTTTGAAACTATCAATATTTATCAAAACAATGGGATAATTATCTTTTTCTTCCAAAAATTTATTTCTGTTGGGAATATTCGTTAAAGGATGAAAATAATACTTATGATAAAGCGAGCTTTGATATCTTTTGATTTTAAGAAATGTTTTATTGATTTGTTTTTTTAAACTTTCAAATTCTATAAATTTCATTTTGTCTTTAAAAATAGGGTATTTCCCTTTTTCAGCAAATTTGAAATGATTTAATGTTTTATTTATTTCATCTTCTATGTTTTTATGCAGTCTAAAAAATATAAAAAAACCTAAAAAAAAGAAAATCAATCCTATCGAAATAATAATACCGAAAATTTTTTTAACATCATTCAATACTTTTTGATACGGAAAAACAATAGATATAATTCCTCTAACATCTCCGAGTTTATAATTAAATGCTCTATTTCCATAAACTTTTACTATTTTTTTATAAATAGGAGCCGGAACGTCTTTGTAAGGAATTCCATGGCATTTAAGACAAGATTTTTCAATTACCAATTTTCTGGCATAAAAAATATGTTTTTGATTAAAATATTTATCCGCTCCGAACACCTTAAAATACTCTTTTTTGTTTTTATGAGTTTTAAAATATTCTATCGCTTTAAGTTCAAATGGTTTGGGCTCATCCATTTTATTTCTGTATCTGTCTGAAACCTGTTTGACATAAAATTTATTTTGTCTTAAATTTTTTGCAACCTGATCCGTAACGTAAGCGGGAGTTAAGGCAAAAGGAGAGATATGAGGATTAATTATTTTAATATCAGGCGAAACATCAGATAAGTAATGTCTGTAATAAATGATGGTAGTGGCAATATTTCTTGCCTGAGAAATTTTTTCTCTGATTACTATTTTTGTAATTATTTCAAATAACAAAAATAAAAATAAAAAAGCTATTACAAATCCTGCTATAGCAGTTTTAAAAAACTCTTTTCTTAAACTCATTTAATACTTTTTTAAGAAATTATAACAAATAAAAAAGAGAAAAGTTAAATTTCCTCTAAGCCGTATTTAATATGTTTTTGTTTTTTATATTGAGAAATCAAATATCTCCAATAAAGAATAGGAACAACTACAACAGAAAGTAAAGTCGAAGCAAAAACACCGAAAATAAGTGCAACTGCAAGCCCTTGCCATACAGGATCAAGCACTATTACGAATGAAGCCAAAATAATTGCAAGAGCGGTTAAAATAATAGGCCTAAATCTTGTCGCCGCAGCTTCAATTACCGCTTCGTTTATACTTCTTCCTTGTTTTATCAAATCATTTGTAAAATCAATCAAAAGCAAAGAGTTTCTTACAACAATACCGGCTAAGGCGATAAATCCTATCATACTTGTTGCCGTAAAATATGTTTTGGAATGGAAAAACGCTAAGGTTATCCAATTCATTATCGCATGCCCCGGAAGCACTCCGATAAATGTCAAAGGAACAGCCGCAAGAACAATTCTTGGAATTCTGAAATTTTTATAATATGCAACCATCAAAAGATAAATCAAAATAACAGCTACACCAAAAGCCGCTCCTAAATCTCTGAAAACATTAAAAGTAAGCTCCCATTCGCCTCCCCATACCAAATTATATGTTTTTCCTGTTTTAAGATCAACGGCTTTAAGATTTAATCTCGGATTTCCGTTATATATAATTTTATACCCGGGAATTCCTTTATCTTTAAGTTTAAAAAATACATCCAAAAGCGCGTATATACTTCCTCTTTTATTCATTTCACCCGTAACCATTATCATCGGTTTGAGATCTTTGCTTGTAATCATACCGTCAAACGGTGCGGGAATAACTTTTACAACTTCTTTTAAAGGGATTAGTTTATGTGTCGTCATAGACATTAATTTGATTTTATTAAGTGCTTCAAGATTATTTCTATCTTTTTTATCAAATCTTACAAAGATTCCCACCTGATTTTTTTCGCTCGGAATATGAGCCACACTTACAACAGCTCCTCTTAACCCCATCCCCAAAACTTTTGCAATCTGGTCTGTTGAAATTCCAAGAAGAGCCGCTTTTACTTTATCCGGAACAATTTTGTATTTAATAATTTGTCTGTTTCTCATAATATCTATATCAACAACGTTTTTTGTATGTCTATACAAATCCTCAATATAATTTGCAAGTTTAAGTCTGCCTTCTTCGTCTCCTCCGAATACTTGCATCAAAAGCGTTGCAATTACAGGAGGTCCGGGAGGATCTTGAACAAGTTTGATATTGGCACCTGCAAAAGAACATTGCTTTTGAATTATAGGTCTAAGCCTACTTACCATATCAATTGAGCTTTCTTTTCTGCCTTTTTCCTTAGGATACAGATTAACTCTAATCTCTCCGTAATTTTCACCCTGCTTCATTGAAGAACCTCTAAGAAGCCCATTAAAATCAACTACTCCGCTTATTCCTATAAATTGCTCGAAATCATGTATTTCAGGCTCTTTACTTAAAATATTTGCCACGCAATCGCTAACTTTTTTGGTTACGTCTATACTGGTGCCAACAGGCATATCGATAGTAATATTAAATGTATTTTTATTTGCACTCGGAAGCATTTTGAAAAGCACTATTTTATAAACCGGCAAAGCCATACTTACAATTAAAGCCAAAATCAAAACACTAAAAAAGATTATTCTTTTAGGTGTTGAAGTGATAAGAGGATTGATAATATTATAAAATATTTTGTATGTTTTTGTTTTTCTTATATCGAATTTTTCATGTTTTCCTTTATGTTCAGGCAAAAATTTTACAGCAGCCCAAGGAACAAACATATAAGCAACAACCAAAGAAGCTATCATAGCCACCGGCACGTTAAAAGGAATAGGCCTCATATAAGGCCCCATCATTCCCGTAACAAAAAGCATAGGAATAAATGCGAGAATAATTGCAAGTGTTGCTATATTGGTAGGATTTCCTATTTCATTAGTAGCAAAAACAGCCGCATATTCTCTTGGTTTATCTCCTATTTCAAAATGCCTATGTATGTTTTCGATAACGATGATTGCACTATCAACTAATAAACCGAGTGAAAGAATCAACGCAAAAAGCGTAATTCTATTAATTGTCTGACCTGCAAGCATTCCTATAAAAAGAGTTACCGATAAAATCAAAGGAACTGTAACCGCAACAATTAAAGCTTCTTTCCATCCAAGCATAAAAATCAAAAGTATAACGATAATGCCAAGTGAAATAAGCAAATGGTCTATCAATTCGTTAACTGCATGATTTGCTTTTTGCCCGTCATTTCTTGTTACATAAAGATGAACATCTTTCGGAAGTGTTTTTTGAAGCTCTTTTGCTTTTGCTAAAACATCTCTTGCTACAAAAACGGCATTTGTTCCTCTTTTTTTGCCTATAAAAATGGTTACCTGATTTAATTTTTCACCCACAGGGAAAGAATAATTTGCTTTTTGCCCTATTTTCGTATCGGTATAAAAACCTTTACCCGCTTCAAAATATGTCTGATGTTTATGTTGATAATCAAATCCATCTTCAACTTTTGCTATATCTTTTATGAAGATTGGTCTTCCCATATAATCAGCAACAACGAGATTTTTTACATCGTTTATTGATTTTATAAATCCATCAAATTCCAAAGGAATTGAATATTTTTTATTATCGACTCCTCCAAGTGGATAATCGACATTAGCACCTTTTAGAGCCATAGCTATTTGACCCAAAGAGAGATGATATGCCGCAAGTTTTTCAGGATTTACAATAATATTGAATTGTCTTTTATGTCCTCCTTTAATTCCTATAATACTAACGTTTTTAACTGCAGCAAGAGGAGAAAGAAGTCTTTGAGCCATTCTATATAATTGATAATCGTTATATTTTTTACTTGCCACTGCAATAGTTACAATAGGAACTTCATCTATATCAATCGGTTTGATTAAAGGAGGCATTACGCCTTTTGGCATTTTATCCATATTTTGCATAACCCTATCGTAGAGTTTTGCCATACTTCTGACTTTATCCTGACCTATTTTAAATCTCACGGTAACGATCCCCACGCTATTCATAGCCATTCCGTAAACATGTTTAACTCCGGTCATAGCTTTAAGTGTTCTTTCAAGCGGTTCTACGATAATATTTTGAACTTCTTTGGAACTTGCTCCCGGATACATAACGATTACATTTGCAGCAGGAACGTCTATTTGAGGATTTTCTTCTCTTGGAGTAAACAAAACGGCAATAAGCCCCATTAAAATTAAAGTAATGGCAATTACAGGAGTTAAAGGATTTTTAAGAAACATTCTGGCTAATTTACCAGCTGAATTTAATTTGAGCTCTTCTTCAATATGTTCTAATTCCTCTTCTCTTTTTTTAGCTTGTGATTCCAAATCGTTTATTTCCTTTTCGAGTTTTCTTATCTCACCCAAATCACAAACCGAACATTTCATCTTTTGTAACTCTTCTTTTTTCTGTTTTATAAGCTCTTGCAAATTTTTAAGTTTTTCCATTATAACTCCTATAATTTTTGTCCGTCTTCAAGATTTGCCGGAGGATAAAGGATAACTTTTTTACCTGCTGATATACCTTTAACGGCAATATAACTATTTTCCTGTGCAATTTGTGTAACGGGAACAAATTTTGCAATACCATTATTATCTACAAATACACCTGTGATTCCGCTTCTTGTCGTAAGAGCGGCAAAAGGAACTAAAATAGCTTCTTTTTTAGCAATTACTATTTTTGCTTTCGCATACATTCCGGGTAATAATCCTTTTGTGTTTTCAAATGTATATTTCACTACAAAAGAATGTGTTGCAGGATCGGCACTTGGAATAATGGTTGTTATTTTAGCATCATATGTTTTTTTAATAGCTGGAACAAAAATTTTAACTTTCATACCTATTTTTAGTTTGTCAACATCTTCTTCTTGTACAAAAGATTTGGCTTTAATAGAATTCAAATCACTCAATATTACGACAGGATATCCAGGAAGTGCCATTTCGGCTACTTTTTTTATTTTTCTTGTAACCACTCCGTTTATAGGAGATGTAACTTTTGCATATTTAAGTTGGGCTTTAGCTCTGTTTAATCCTGCAAGAGCCTGTTTTAACATTCCTTTTGCCATATCTACCTGTTTTTTTCTAATATTCATATTAAGTGTCATTTTTTGAAAATCTCTTTTGCTCACCGCTCCGTTTTCATAAAGATTTTTAAATCTTTCATAATCTCTTTTTGCATCTGCATAAGTCATTTCAGCCATTAAAACAGCACTTTTGGCTTGTAATACAGCCCCTTGTGCCTGAGTCAACATGGAATAAATGTCGGCAGGGTCTACTTCAAAAAGTAACTGTCCTTTTTTTACCACATCACCCTCTTCAATAGGCATCTTTTTTATAAATCCCATCAATCTTGTCGCCACCATTATTTGATTTTTGGAATATATGCTTGCAACATATTCTCTTGTAATGTTAATTCGTTCTTTTTTTGAAAAGGCAAATTGATATCCGAATAAAGTCATTACAAATAAGATTAAAGCCAATATTTTTTTCATTTACTCTCCTTTAATATTTCTCCAATTGCTTTTTTAAGTTCAGCTGCCGCCAAAGCTTCGTCGTATTCGGCTTTTATAAGCTCCGCTCTTGCTTTTCTCGCATCGGCTTCTTTCATAAGCCAAACCGTAATGTTTATCATTCCTTGCTTATACATATATGTATATTTTTTAAGAATTTCTTCGGCTAATTCTTTATTTATTTCTTTTTCTTTTACCAAAGCGGCTTTTGTTTTGAAATTCAAATATTTTTGTTTCACATCAAGGGCAATTCCTTTTTTCATATATTCATAATAATAATTGGTCTGTAATGCTTCAAGTTTACTTTTTTCTATATCCGCGTCTCTTGATTTGTCAAAAATATTCCATTTAAGTCCTGCCGCTATTAAATAATAATCTTTCCTTGAATCAATATTATCAAATTGATTATCATTAAAACCGTATTCCAAATGAGCCCCTACTACCGGATAATCGGCACTTTCTTCAAATTTAACTTTTTTTTGCATTGTTTGAACATTTTTTTGCATCCATTTCAAATCGCTTCTGTTTAAAAGAGCAGTTTTTATTAACTGTTTCAAAGGTTCATTGGGAGGATAAATTACTTTAAAATCTTCGACTCCGGTTATTGTAGGATCGTTACTCAAAAATTGAAGATAACTAAGAGCCAGTTTATATTTGTTTTTGGCTTCTATAAGCATGGCATCAACTTCATTATCCCTTTTTTGGGCTTGTAATAAATCTATTTTTGTAGCCATACCTTGATTATAAAAATCTTTTATCATTTTCACAAAAGAAGCGGTTGTTTTTTTAGCGGTTTTTAAGGCATTTACAAAATATTTAGCTGCAACAGCCCCGTTATATGCTTTTAAAACTTCTATTGCCAAAGCTTTTTTGTCATGAGAATATTTGAATTTTTGTGCTTGAATTTGCAAAGCGGCCATCTCTTTGGCATATTTTATTTTAAACCCCGTAAAAATAGGAAATTCATATACCAAACTTGTTTTGAAATTAGTTCTGGGTTTTGGATAATTCAAATCTTTTGGTTGGTCTGCTAAAATCCCGTTCATTTTACCTGAATACATAGCCGTCAAAAAATCGCTAAATCCGAAATCTTTGAATGTAGCTTCCCTGCTTTCAAGCTTCATACCAAAAACATACAAAGCATCATTCGTTCTACTAACCTGTTCATTAAAAATAAGTTTCCCCCAATCAAAACCTTTTGCTTTTTTCAAATCCGCTTTTGCTTTATCAATATTTAATTTTTTTGCCTTTAATTCCAAATTGGAATTTAATGTCTCTTTTAAAACAGTGTTAAAATCTACATTTTTGGCCATTAAAGCACAAAGACAAGCGGATAATAACAAAAATTTTTTCATACCGCTCCTTTAAAATCCATTTTGAGCGAATTTTAACAAAGTTATCAAAATTATCATAGGATATAAGAAAAAATTATAACGAGTTTTGGGGTAGTTATTTGTTATTGGTGTATTGATATATTGGTTTAGAAATAATTAGAGGCTGTAAAGGTATTAGAAGTTGTA
>JALVTJ010000058.1:0-11740 GCA_027036005.1 Nautiliaceae bacterium | reverse complement strand
GAATTAAGCACCCCTTCTCCTTTTGTATCGGTCATAAATTCTCCTCTGTATCCTATAAGACCGCGAGCTGGCATTTCAAATTCAATTCTTGTGCTTCCATCATTTAAAGGCAGCATATTTTTCATAATAGCCCCTCGCATTCCGAGTTTTTCAATTACGGCCCCGCTATACTCATCCGGAACATCAACAACCACATATTCATAAGGTTCAAGTTTAACTCCGTTTTCTTCTTTTATAATAACTTCCGGGCGTGAGAGTGAGAATTCAAAATCTTCTCTTCTTAGATTTTCGGCTAAGATTGCTATTTGAAGCTCACCTCTTCCGCTTACTTTGAATTTACCCTCGCCAAGTTCCGTAATTTTCATAGCGATATTTGTTTCCATCTCTTTAAAAAGTCTGTCTCTAAGTTTAGGTGCGGTTACATTTTTGCCTTCTGTTCCCGCAAGGGGCGAATCGTTTACACTTAAAATTACGCTGATTGTAGGCTCTTCTATATGAAGCGGATCAAGCGCAACGGGATTGTCTTTATCTGCAATCGTATCTCCGACATCTATTGCGTCAAATCCAGCAATAGCCACAATATCACCTGCTTTTGCTTCTTCTATTTCAATCCTGTCAAGTCCCAAAAATCCTAAAAGTTTTGTTATTCTTCCATTGATTTTTTCTCCGTTTGCTTTTATTAAACTTACCTGATCTCCTTTTTTAATTTCACCGTTAAAAATTCTTGCAATTCCGATTCTTCCCACATAATTATCGTAATCAAGAGTAAAAATTTGCATTTGAAGAGATTTATTTTTCTCTCCTGCGGGAGCGGGAATATATTTTACAATAGCTTCAAAAACAGGTAACATATCATTATTTTCATCTTCAAGCTCCCATTTTGCAAATCCGTTTTTTGCAGCTGCATAAATGACCGGAAAATCAAGCTGATCCTCATTGGCTCCCAAACTTACAAACAAATCGAAAACCTCATCGACAACTCTGTCGGGTTCTGCTGCGGGTTTATCTATTTTATTTACGACCAAAATAGGTTTAAGTCCAAGAGAAAGAGCTTTTTTTACAACGAATTTAGTTTGAGGCATTACCCCTTCTTGTGCGTCCACAAGCAATAAAACGCCATCAACCATTTTTAAAACCCTCTCAACCTCTCCGCCAAAATCGCTGTGCCCCGGCGTATCTATAATATTAATTCGATAATCTCCCCATTTAATAGCGGTATTTTTAGAAAGAATAGTTATTCCTCTTTCTTTTTCCAAATCATTTGAATCCATTACCCTTTCACCAATCTCTTTTCTTGTATCAAGAGTTCCGGATTGTTTAAGAAGCTCATCCACAAGTGTTGTTTTCCCGTGGTCTACGTGAGCAATAACTGCTATATTTCTAATATTTTTCATTAATTACCTTTAAAATTTTCGCAATTATATCACAATTTATTTTTGGAACATATTTTGCTTATCTTTTAAAAAAGGCAAATAATGCAAACGGCAAAAATTAATTCTTTGTTAGAATTAATAGATATAGATAATAAAAACAAGCCTAAAATCAAATCGATAGATTTTTTGTTTCAACTTTTAAAAAATATAGACAATAAAGATTTAAAAAAAGAGCTTATATTAAAATCAAATCTTACAAAAGAAGAAAAATCTCTTCTTTTAAAAAATTTTTTAAATTTCGATACGTCGAATAAAAATTTTTTAGCAAAACATAAATTTGAACTTCCAAAAGAAGAGTTTAAATTCAAAAAAACATTACCGAAAATAGAACTCCCGCACGAAGAATTTAAAAAAATAAATGAAAAAAAATTTAATGTTCCGCTTGAAGAATTCAAATTCAAAAAAACAAAAACAATTCTCTCTTCACATACAGAAATCTTAAAATCTCTTTTACACAATAATTTCAACCAAAGTTCAAACGATAAAAAACTTCAATTTACAATTCTCCAACTTCCAAAATCCACACAACTGGAAATAATCAAAGAAATTAAAAAAATTTTAACATCAAAATCATCTCAAAACAAAACAATAAAAACTTTAACAACACTTAAAGAATTTAAAAATGCAGAAAATATCGAAGATATACTCAATTTAACAAAAAAATTTAATTTAAATTTGTCAAAAATCATATTTTCACATGAAATTTTTAAAGAAAAAATAACTAAAAATTTTAAAGAAACAAAAAATCTCTTTAACAATATTCATTTGAAAAACAATATACAAGATATTTTCAAACCCTCAAAAAAGAAAGATTTAATTACATTAAAACAACTAATAAAAGATAAAAAACAAACACAACTCAATCAAAATACTTTGAAAATAACAAAAAAAGAGCCCAAAGAAGAATTAAGCGAACAGTTACAGCCTAATGAAATAAAAAATAAAATCATTACCGCCAAACAAACACTTAAACATTTTGCCTCTACCCTCAAAGAAGCCGTTGAAAATTATAAACCTCCAATTTCAAAACTAACTCTTGAACTTCATCCCAAAGAAATAGGAAAAGTGGAAGTTACAATTAAACAAAGAGGAGAAAATTTACAAATTCAAATATCAACAAACAACCAAACCACAATAAATTTTTTAACATCCCAACAACAAGAATTGAAAAACAATTTAGTAAATATGGGATTTACAAATATAAATATGGATTTCAATTCAAACAATCAACAAAAAAAACAAAATCATCAACAAAAACAAAACCAATATCAAAATATTACTGAGGATAATGAAGAATTAATTATTGATTTTTCATATAAATACGCATAAGGAGCGAAAATGGCTATAAATTCAATAAATCAAACCACCAAAACAACACCTTCACCTGATCAGGTATTTAATCCCAAATCTCAACTTGATAAAGACGCTTTTTTAAAACTTTTTATTAAAGAACTTGAAATGCAAGATCCGACTGATCCTATGGATACAGACAAAATGTTAGAACAAACTTCTTCTTTGACACAACTTGAAATGAATCAAAATATGGTAAAAACATTAGATAAATTGGCAAGTCAATTAAATCAATCCCAGACTATTGATACTATAAATGCAATAGGAAAAATGGCAGATACCGGCAATAGATATATTGACGTAACCGATAAAGACACTTCAAAAAGTTTTGAACTTTATTTTGGAGACAATATAAAAACCGGAAAAATTATAATTAAAGACAAAAACGGAAATATTATAAGAGAATTTCCTTTGCAAGCGCATAGCAAAGGAATTTTAAGTTTTGAATGGGATTTAAAAGACAATAACGGCCAAAGAGTAAAAAGCGATACATACGAAGTTAGTGCCCAATATACTTCACCTGACGGATCAACTCATCAAACGGCTCTTGGAGCTTATCCGATTGAATCTATAAGATTTGAAAACGGTGAGGCATATGCAAAACTCGGCAGTAATTATGTTCCGTTTAGTAAAATAAAAGAAATTTACGAATGGCAAGGATAAAAGTTAAAAGTTAAGAGTTAAAAGTGAAAAAGCTTGCCCGACATACACTTTGAAAAAGTGTGTGTACGGGTGAAAAATGGAGAGTTAAAAATTAAAAAAGGAGAAAAAAGATGACAACATCCTTTTATAACGGGATAAGCGGGCTCAAAAGTTTTCAAAATGGAATTGACGTATGGGGAAATAATATTGCAAATATAAATACTCCTTCTTTCAAACAAACTCTTCCCGAGTTTGAAGATATTTTTTCACAAGCTTTGTCCTATCAGCCTATTACTTCGGATATAGGGCTTGGGTCATGCTTTGATGCAAATGCTATGGATTTAAGTGAAGGAAGTATAATTAATACAGATAATACATTCGATTTGGCACTTGATAATAAAGGATGGTTTGGTGTTAAATACGGCAATGAAACATATTACACACGAAACGGATCTTTTACAAAAGATAAAAACGGTTTTTTGGTAAATGACAAAGGCGCATATTTAATCGTAGCAAACGCCAATAATTTAAAACCTTCTAATGATGGATATATAATAAATACATCGGTAAATACAGATAATTTGATAAAAACAGGGACATTCTCACCAATTTCATTACCCGATAATGTAACTCTTCCTGCCGTTGCAACTACAAAAATAGATATAAAAGCAAATTTAGACAACACTCAAAAACTTATTTATCCAAAACCAGCAAATAAAGATTTGTATTTTTCCGCTCTTTACGATAAAAATGGAAATGCTTTAAATATGGTTGATAATCAATCATTTGCTTACACACTTGGAGAAAACATAACTTATAAAAATTCGCTTTTTCAAAAAGAAATATGTATTAATGACGATAAAAAAGACGGAAAAGATTTAATATATGATTTCAGTGTGAATGGCAAAGAAATAAAAGCTGATATTCCGGATGGTTCAACAAAAGAAGAAATTATAAATATTTTAACTAATAAGCTCACACAAGCAGGCATTCAATATGAAACAACGCCTAATTCCATTATAATAGAATCCCCAAATAATTTAATTATAAAATCAAATAATGATTTGGTTAAAAATGCAGCTGGCTTTAAATTTACTTATAAAGACAAACCTCAAAACCCTTATGAATTCAACACAATGCAAAGTTTAGCTGATAATTTGCAAAATGCTCTTGATACGTTATATCCTGATGTAAGCACTTCGATTGAAAACGGACAAATTATAATTAATAATCCTGATAATACTATTTATTCTCAATTTTTACCGACAGATAATACTAATGAAGCTTTTTTAAATAATTTAGAACCGCTATCACACACAATAACCCCCGGGATTAGTGCAAAAAGTTTGGAATTTAGCGCTAATGTAAAAAGTTTCGGAGGATATATTTACGAAAGTGACGGAAGTAAAGATGATATTTCTTTTGAATTTGCAAAAAAAGAAATTGTAAATAATAATACTATTTGGCAAGCAAATATAAATATTACAAAAGACAATAAAACAATTTCAACCCAAAGTGTTGATTTCACATTTAATAAAGACGGCGTTTTACTCTCACCAAAATCCGTTAAACTGACCAATCCTCCCGTTACAATAAATACAGATTTAACTTCTTTTACCGGAACACATGAAAAAGTTTCTTATTCTTTTACTCAAAACGGTGTAAGTAAAGGCTATTTAAAATCTTATACAATCGATCAAATCGGAAATATTTTTGCAAACTTTTCAAATGAAAAAAGTATTAAATTAGCAACCATTCCGGTATATCATTTTATAAACGAACAAGGACTTGAAAATATAGGAGATTCATTATTTAAGCAAACTTCAAATTCGAATAAAGCCATTCTTTATGAAAATAACGGAGAATATATCCCGGGAGCCAATATCCACTCACATGCTCTTGAATCTTCAAACGTAAATTTTGCCAAAGCTATGACAGAACTTATTATAAATCAAAAAGCTTTTAGCGCAGCGGCTAAAACGGTTACAACAAGCGATCAAATGATACAAAAAGCAATTAATATGATACGTTAGGAATAAAAATTGCTTAAAATAAAAAAACTCAAAGGAAGATAAAATGATGAGAAGTTTATGGAGCGGAGTTAGCGGACTTAATGCTCATCAGGTTGCAATGGATGTGGAAGGAAATAACATTGCAAATGTCAATACCGTCGGATTTAAATACAGTAGAACCAATTTTCAAAATCTATTATCTCAAACAATAAAATCGGCAACAGCACCTCAGGGAACATTAGGAGGAAAAAATTCACTTCAAGTCGGTTTGGGTGCCACTGTGAGCGCGGTTGAAACGATGTTTAAACAGGGCAGCATTCAAAACACAGATAAAAACACGGATATGGCAATAAGCGGAGACGGTTTTTTTGTTGTAAGCGGAGATGGAGGAAAAACATATAAATATACAAGAGCCGGAGATTTTACTTTTGATGCAAACGGTAATTTTGTAGACCCTAACGGATATATAGTCCAAGGATGGCTTGCCAATCCGGAAACTCATACGATTGACACAGCAAGCGGAGTTAAACCAATATCAATTCCACCCGGACTTACCACTCCGGCACAACCTACTAGTAAAATTCAAATTAAAGCCAATCTAAACAGTGGAGATCATATCAAAGAAATGAGCCCGACCAGAGCAACGGTTTCTCCCACAGATGATATGAACGGATTATTTGATGCTAATGGTGATAAAATTTCTTTAATACCGAATGATGATAAAATTACTTTTAAAGTAGTTAATCTAAACAATGATACCGTAAATTTAACTTTAACATACGGTAAAAGTATAAATAATCATGATGATAAATTTACCTCCGTAAAAGATTTAATAGACGAAATCAATTATAATATTACACATGATTCAAATGGAAATTTTATAAATCCTGGCAATGAAAGAAGCACCGATTATCTAGTTTATTTAAATGGAGACGGTCAAATAGTTGATCCAAGAAATACTGCTGTTACATTTGTAAGCGCAAGTAACGCTAATGGAGAGAACAAAATATTAACCGATATTTTTCAGGCAATAAACGGGCCTTCAAAAGCCACGGAAAGTATAAAAGCCATCCAAAATTCATTCATAGGCGCCGATGATGTGGGTGAATTGTTTAATGCAAATGGAGATGCATTTAATTTACAAGACGGAGAAGGGCTTCAAGTTTCAATAGACGGTCTTTATGAAAACAGAAAATTCGTATATACCTCAACTCCTTTAACATCAAATAATGCCTCTTGCGGTAGCACTAATAGTTCGTGTCTCGGAAACCCGGTTGTCAGTGATTCAAACGAAGGGATGCATTGGCTTTATACTCCTGATGGAAAAAATAGAGCTGGTTTTAGTATCAATAAGGATTCCAACGGAAATATAACTGGTGATGTAGCCAAATTCGTAATAACCGATTCAAATAGCAATACTCATACATATTATTTTAAATACGGAAAAGATTTTAATACAATAAGTGATTTAGTATGTGATGTAAATACAAAATTATCACAAGATAGCATAAGTTCACTTCATTTGGCATTTCAAAACGGCCAAATTATTGAAGTTAGAAATGATTCCAATTCTGCAAGTGTAACATCTGCGGACGCTTACCAAGACACAAATGATACGCCAGGTAGCGGAATGCTTGCAAATATGGACAGTATTTTAAAAGGTCTTGATGGCACAAGCACTTCGTCTTTGGTTATGCAAAAAAGAGATACATACTATTTTCATGATATTCAAGATTTGGTTCATATTTGGCAACTTGCCCTTGATGATGCCAACAACCCTTTAAATAATGCCGAGGCAAGTGATACACCAAAAGGGATTGTCAGCATTAATAGCGATGGAAAATTAGAAATTCAAAATACGTCTCCAAACAGTTTTAATATTAATATTTCTGGATATCCTAACGGACAAGATAATAAATTGTTCACAGATGCATTTTCCCCTCTTAACGGCTCTCTTGCCGCAGGAGGAGTTGGTTTAACACAAGCATTAAATGCAGCAACTCATACAACAAGCATTGATGTATTTGATTCGCTCGGAAGTAAACATACTTTAACTCTTCATTTCAGGAAATCCCATACATCTACAAATCCTAACGATCCTACAACATGGAATTGGTATGCCGAAGTTCCTTCACCTTCAACACTTGATCAACCGGCATTTGGAAACATTAAATTTAATCCCGACGGAAGTTTGAAGAGTTTTAATCCTCCTAGTTTAATATTCAATCCTAATAACGGTGCAAAATCAGGACAAGCAATACAGCTTGATCTGGGAACTCTCGGTAAATTTGATGGTTTAACTTCTTTTGAAGCTCCAAGTGCAACAAGCGGACAAACACAAGACGGATACCCGGGAGGCGATTTGCAACAATTGGTAGTAGATCAAACGGGAACAATCATAGGAGTATTTACAAACGGCAGAAGCTATTCCTTAGCTCAGGTAGCTCTTGCAAAATTTGTAAACAATGAAGGTCTTATGAGCCAAGGGGGAACACTGTTCAGTGCATCAGCAAATTCAGGAGCTCCTATTATCGGAACAGCTGGAACGGGAGGAAGAGGAACAATACAACCAAGTGCACTTGAAATGAGCAATGTAGATTTAAGTAGGGCTTTAACCGAACTTATAGTCATTCAAAGAGGATTTCAAGCAAATGCTAAAACTATTACAACATCGGATCAGATGTTAAATACTTTACTACAACTCAAACAATAACAACTCAAAAAGCTTTTAGTTTTTTGAGAATGAAAAATGTAAAATGAAAAATGTAAAATTATTTGAAAAAAACATCAAATTTTTATATTCTAATCTTCCCCATTATTACAATCTTTTAAGAAAAATCAAAGAAAAAAGATTTTTAATTAAAAATGGTAATGTTTTCGACACTTTAACAAACACATATGTTTATATGAATTCTATTGAAAAAGATTCTAAAATACTATCTTTTAATCCGATAAACAATGATTTATATAAAAAACATTTTACATATATAAATCCGCCTAAATGGAACGAAAATTTTTATGTTACAGGTAAAATCATTAATAAACTGATAGATAAACTTTCAACACTTGCATATACGAAAGGATTTTATTTTGAAAAGGATTTCTTACCTTCAACCGTAATTTACGGAATGTTAGCAGGAAAACACATCGATATGCTTGTTGAAAATTACGAATTTCAATCCCTTTTAATCTACGAACCGAACCCCGAATTTTTCGCAATAAGTCTTTATTTTATGGACTTGGAGAAAATATACGATAAATTAGGAGAGAGATTTTTTATTCAAATCGGCGGAAAATTATCTCCCGAAATTATTCAAAAATTTTTAAATGAAAGAATAGTTACTTCTTCTTTTTTACTACTTGAACTTACAACTTACTCTCATCCTTTAATTAACGATGCAAAAAGACTATTCAAAGAATATCAAGCGGCAAAAATAAGAGGATGGGGAACATATGAAGACGAAATGAAAGGGATTAAAAACCACAAACAAAATATAAACAAATTTCCTCTGCTTGAAAAAAGCCTTACTTTAAACATCCCTTTTTGTATAGTAGCCAATGGAAAAAGTTTGGAAAAAAACCTTGAATTTATAAGAAAAAACCGAAATTCAATGATAATCGTTTCAGTAGGAACATCTCTAAAACCTCTTTTAAAAGCAGGAATAGAAAGCGATTTTCATATAGAACAAGAGAGAATCGATATTTTAGTCGATGCTCTAAAAGATATTTTGCCAAAGTATAACGGTATTTTTGTAGGGGCAAATGTAATAAATCCGAAAGTCTTCGAAATGGCAAAAAATCCTTATATGTATATAAGAGAAGGCTTTACATTTGAAAAATTTTATCCGAAACCGTTGATTTTTTCTTCTCCGCTCGTGGGAAATACGGGAGTGAGTTTTGCTGCCAATTTTACAAATGAAATATATCTTTGCGGTATGGATTTGGGATTTAGGCTTGGGGAGAAGAAACATTCCAAAAACAGTTTTTATGATAATGAAAACGATATTCAAAAAGAGGGCATAAAAATAAAAGGAAATTTCAGTGATGATATATATACCGATTCTCTGTTTTTATCAAGCAAATTGACCATTGAAAAAATAATAAAAATAAAAAAATTAAAAATCTATAATTTAAGCGATGGAGCGTATATTAAAGGCTCAATTCCTTTAAAAGACAAAACACTCCCTAAAATCGACAAAGAAAAACACAAAAAAGAAATTTTAAAATCTTTTACAAATAAAAAATATTATGAAAAACCGCCCGAAATATACCCTTTGTTAAATGCAATCTCCCAAGCTTTTAAAACACTTAACATAAAAGATTATAAACATTTAACCGGCGTAATTGACTTTTTGGAAGATTTGATCAGGGCTTACGGTAAAAAAGAGAGCTGTGCTTATTCTCTTCTAAGAGGCTCGCTTTGGCATATACTTCTTTATTTTTACATTCTCTCACATAAACTTGAAAATAAAAAATATATAATCAAACTCGCCAAAATTTTAAGAAAAGAGATATATTCCTTTGAAAAAGAGTTTAAAAAGGATTATTTCGGGCATTAATTACATCTTTTGCCTCAGCCCAACCTCTTCTTACCTGATTAATTCCGTATTTTATAAAATCAAGCTCTTTATCCGTTTTGGCAGCCGAAACAATTGAAAGTTTTACGCCTTTTTGAATCGCACTTTTAATTAACACCTCGCTTATTAAAGCGTTAGGAGTTGAGGGAATTTCCAATATTATGTTTTTTTTTGCCATTTGAGAAAAAATCGTCTCAAAATCAAGATTCAATTCCTTTTTAGCCTTAATATCTCTGAAAAATCTTAAAAATTTTACCTTTTCCATTGCTTTTAAAATAATTTCGGTTTCTATTTCTTCATTTACAATACCGACCAAAAAATCATATTTTTTGTTAATATCCGAAATATTAAAATTTTTATTTATTTCTGTTTCAATGATTTTATAAATTTTAATATCATCTCTTTTAATTTCCCCGTCTCTAATTCCTACGTATTTATATCCCTTTTTTACCGCTTTATCAACCAATGAAGCATTAATATTCAAATCTCCTTTAATATCGCCAAGATTTATTAAATCCGGAAGAGAGTTATTTAAACATGCTTCAATCTCCCCTCTGTTTTCTCTTAGCTCGGGCTCAATATAGCATAATCCTACCGCCTTATAAACTTCATCTTCACTTTTACCGGCAATTCTTTTATTTTCCTTATATACGCCGTATTCATTTACTTTCATACCCATCTCAATCGCCATTTTCCTAATCTCAATATTATGAGCCTTGCTTCCCGTAAAATAATGAAGTGCGGCACCGTAACTTTCTTTACTCACAGCCCGCAGATCAATTTGCAAATCATTATCTAAAAAAACAGTAGAGCGGGTAAGTCCTGCCGAGTGAACTTCTTTAACCCTTTTATATTTAATAAAATATTCGCTAACCTTCGGATAATCCTCGGCCACCACCAAAATATCCAAATCTCCTACTGTTTCTTTTCTTCTTCTGTAACTTCCCGCAATTTTCACTATTTCGACCCCAGGAAATTTCAGCAGATATTCTTTTATATCCTCCGCAATTTCCTCCACATCGGCCCATAAAAACCTTATTCCCGCCTTTTTGAGCTGTTTTACGCCTTTTAAAATTTTTTGAATAAGTGTTGGCCCAAAACTGGGTAATTTATCAAGCTCTCCGTTTTCGGCATATTTTTTAAGATCTTCAAGAGAAGTTATATGAAAAGCGTCATAAATTTGCTTTATTCTTTTAGGCCCCAGTCCTTCAATTGCAAGCATATCTACAAGCCCCTGAGGAATTTCTTTTTTCAGTTTTTCAAGTTTTGAAAATTTGCCTGTTGTAACTATCTCTTTAATATATGTGCTAAGATCATTTCCGATTCCGGGAAGTTTCGTTAAATCAAAGCCCTCTTTTACCAGTTTGTTAAAATCTTTGCTTGAATTTTCTATTGTTCTTGCGGCATTTCTGTAAGCTCTTATTTTAAAAGGATTCTCACCTTTAATTTCAAGCAAATCCGCAGTTTGAGAGAGCATTTTTGCAATTTCGCTGTTTGTAACCATTTTTAGCCTTTAAGGTTAGTTATTTGTTATTTGTGTATTGGCATATTTATTATTGGAAAAAATTATAAACTAAAAACTTAGAACTTAAAACTCATAACTTGGAACTCGGAACTCGGAACTCGGAACTTAAAATTCCTCATCTCCCATTCACCCATTCCCCATTTACCCATCAACACTTTCTAAAAACTCTCTTACCTTCTCATTCATCGGCAAAACCACCTG
>JALVTJ010000057.1 GCA_027036005.1 Nautiliaceae bacterium | reverse complement strand
TTCCTTTAAAAGAAGCAGCTGTTTTTGTAAAAAAACATCATTTAAAAAATATTTTGATGTATAATATGAAAACACCATCATTTAATTTTTATTCAAACATGATAACTCCAATAAGAAAACCTAAAAGAAATGAAATAGTTTTAATAAAACTGAAAGACTTAAAAAATTTCAAATATCAAATTTTATTTAAAAAAGGCACAATTGCTATTGTTAAAATAAAAGGGTTTAAATGAAAATCTTAATCATAGGAGGTGGCCCTGCCGGATCGACTACCGCAAGATTACTTGCAAAGGATTTTAATGTTACATTAATTCAGGAAAAAGAATGGGATAAACCTTGCGGAGGAGGTGTTAAAAGCAAAATATTCGAAGAATTTGAAATTCCTAAAAACATTATAAAACACAAATTTAATTATGTAGAAATGTTTTATAAAAACAAAAAAATAAAAATAGATTTAAAAGGTGATAATTTAAGTATTGTTTTAAGAAGCGAATTTGACAAAACATTACGAGATTTGGCTCAAAAAGAAGGAGCTAAAATATTTTACGGTAGATTCATAGGTTTTGAAAATAAAAAAGCAATAATCAAAATAAACAATGAAAAAATGCTTTTTTCTTACGATATTTTAATAGCCGCAGACGGAGTAAATTCCTTAGTTAGAAAAAAAACAGGCTTAAAACCAATTCCGAAAATCTTAACTCATTATGCAAGAATCGATAAACAAACAGATACATGTAAATTTTATTTCGATAAAAAATTGGGGGGAGATTATTACGCTTGGGAATTTCCGCACAAAGAAAAAACTCATATAGGCACGTTTCATAAAAACTTTGAAAATTTTATTAAATATTTAAATATCGACATAAGCCCCAAAGGCTATTTTATTCCCACATGGCAAAAAGAAATAAAAATTCAAAAAAATAATATTTATTTTGTGGGAGATGCCGCTGGACAAGTAATGCCGCTGAGTTTTGAAGGAATTTATTATGCAATGCATTCAGCTAAAATTTTAAGCGATAGTATAAAAAGCAACCTGAATTATGAAAAAGAATGGAATAAAAGATTTGGCAAAGAATTCAAATTTATGAAATTTTTAGAAAATTTAAACAAAACATCTTTAAGAGGATTTGTTGTAAATTTGCATAAATTCAAACGCATAAGAAATTTTAGTGTCAATTTATGGTTAGGAGCAAAAAATGTATAATACACCGATTTTTCAATATAAAAATATTTCAGTTAAACTTGAATACAAAAATCCGGGCAGAAGTATTAAAGACAGACCCGCAATTTTCATACTTCACGACGCTTTTAAAAAAGGCTATAAGGAAATAGTAGAAGTTACAAGCGGTAATACGGGAATTGGTCTTTGTTTTTACGCTCAAAAATTCGGTATAAAACCGACTATTTTTATGCCAAAAAGTTTCTCAATAGAAAGACAAAAACTTTTAAAATTATATGGCGCCAATTTAATACTTACGAATGGGAATATTAATGATGCTCTAAATGAAGCCAAAGAATATATGAAAATACATAAATGCTATTATTCAGACCAGTTCAACAATCCGCTAAACTCATTCGCACATGAAGTTACAACGGCAGTTGAAATACTAAACCAAACAACTCCTCGGATTTTTGTAAGCGGGGTAGGAAGCGGAGGAACATTAAGCGGAATTGCAAAAATTCTAAAACCACTCGGAGTTAAAATAGTAGCAATCGAATCAAAAAACGCTCCTTTAATTTACAATAAAATATATAATGAAAATTTACCTATAACTTCACATAAAATTCAAGGAATAGGAGCAGGTTTCATTCCTTCGATTCTCGATATCAATTTAATTGATGAAGTGGTTTTAATAGATGATGAAGAAGCGATTGACTTTATGAAAAAACTATCTCGAATAGGACTTACGGGAGGAATTAGCACGGCTGCCAATATTTTAGCTTCAATGAAATTCAAAGAAAACGTCGTAACCGTTGCACCTGACGGAATAGAAAAATATTTAAGCATTATTTAAATGTCTATGAATTTTTTTTGATTATTCAAAACCTTAGGCAAATAATTCCTTGCTTCATTTGTAGGAAGCCTCATTTTTAAACGATAATAAACTTCTCGAGGCGTTAAGGAATTTATAATCGCAATCGCTCTATCTCTTCTTATACTAAAAGCTTTCAATACATTGCCTATACCTGCATTATACGAACTAATCATACAATATGTTCTGCTTAAAGGATTTTTAATTTTTGAGAGATATTTATAATACAAAACATTCAAATATGCACTCCCTATATGAATATTGTTTTGGGCGTTAAATAAAAACTCGCGAGAAGGTATGTGCTTGTATCCGTAAGCTCTTTCATATCCTTCCACTCCGGCGGTTGTCGGAACTATTTGCATTAGCCCGAACGCTGGAACATAACTTACGGCATAAGGATTAAAATCGCTTTCCGTTTTTATAATTCCTAAAATTAACGTTTTATTTATTCCGTATTTTGAAGAATAAATTCTCACATAAGGAAGATATCTTTTTACCCTTACGTTTTCAGAATTTTTAGCCAGATGTATTCTAACGTAATAATAACTTTTGCCATTTATTGTTCTTTTTTTTAATTTATGTTTTATAAGCCAATTTGCAAATCTATTCGCTCTCCATTCATATAAAACGGGCTTATGTTCGAAATCATAAACTTCATAAGCTAAAAAAGGCCTGCCTTTTAAAGTTATCTTATCGCTGAATAAATCCACGCTTCTCGGATCATCAGGCATTAAAATCGCATTTACAATTGCTTTTTGCATATAAATCTTTTTCAAAGCGTCAACTTCAAGATAACCCTTTTGAAAATCAATTATAGCCCTTGCTTTATAATGGTTTGTATATTTCACAAATGTTTTAGTAGAAGGTTTTTGAGGATTTGGCCAGATTAAAATATGCTTTTGAAATAATCTTACCTCTTTTTTGAATTCGACTATATAATATCTTATATCTCTAATCAATTGCTCGGGATGAGTTGCATAATATCTGGCTTTTGCTCTCAAAAACAGACTCGGATCTTTTCTTACAATGGATTCTCCAAGAAGCCTATAATCGCTTACGCTACAACCTATAAAAAAAATCAACCACAAAAATAAAAAAATTTTTTCGATTTTACGAATTATTTTAAACTCTCCTTATATTAATATTTTCAAAATTGTTTTTATAATAGGCATATAATAGATCAAAATGTCGGGATTTGTTGTTATTTCAACAATAATCTTTTTTAAAATATATTCTTTTTTTTCGCTGTTTATTATTTGCAGTAAACCCGATATATCTATTCCCGGATCCGTTTTTCTTAGTTTTTCTTTGGCTTGTTGAATAGTAATTTCTTTTGGAACATATTTTCCTTCAAGTATCAATTTAAATCGATTTTTTTTAATTTCGATATCATTCATTGTTACGCTTTATAATAAAAAGTAGAATACATCCTATTATTAAAAATATAAAACTTAAAATAAAAGCACTAACATAAGGGCTTAAAAATGTTTTCATCCACAAAAAAAGCCCTAATCCAAAAGCAAAAATAGCTATTATAAAAATAAAACCGACAAGTGCAATTCCAAATATCGACAAAGAAGAATTAAAAATCATTTTTTGAAAATTTTTTGTTGTTTTTTCAACTATTTTTTCTGTATTATTCTTAAAAGCTCTACCTTCTGCTTCCAATAAATCAAAAAAAGCAATTACAAAATCACTTATTGTCGTTCTCATTTTTTAAACACTTTTCCTATTAATACCCCAATCCCAAGTGCAATTCCAAGCGATACAAGAGGATTTTTTTTGGTAAATTCGCTTACATTTTCAACTATCTCTTCCCCTTCTTCTTTTATTTTTTGAATCTCTTCTTTCGGAATTTTTTCGCTAAGTTTTTCTTTTAATTCGTCTATTTTTTCAATTGGAATTTTTTGAGTGATTTTTTCTTTTAAGCTTTTTAATTCATTTACAAGATCTTTTGGAATATATTCTTCAATTGATTTTTTAATATCCTTTGCATTTTCTTCTTTCATTTGAGCGACAATTTCTGATAATTTTTGAATTTCTTCTTTTAATGCTTGAATTTCGTTTTGATTATTCATCTCCCCCTCCTTTTTTATATATTATACATCTTTTGAAAGTTTTTGTAAAGCGCTTTTATAACAAACCGCAAAATAAATTTGCAAAGAAAAAAAGAAGAAAAAATATAAAAGATATAATTTATACTAATGGAAATATAATACCAAAACCAATTAAAAATCTTACATTCTCCATCTATTCTTTGTCTTCTCCAAAAAATTTACAGCTTAATTTAATTATTTTCTTATAATGGAGCCAGCGAAGGGACTCGAACCCTCGACCTGCTGATTACGAATCAGCCGCTCTAGCCAGCTGAGCTACACCGGCGACAATTTTAGTATATATTTCGTGTCAGAGAGAAATATGCAAGATTAATGGCTCCGGCAAGAGGACTCGAACCTCTGACCCGACGGTTAACAGCCGTCTGCTCTACCGACTGAGCTATGCCGGATTGCGGATTAGAATTATAATAAAACAAAAAAACATTGTCAATATCTTACAAG
>JALVTJ010000056.1:32771-75071 GCA_027036005.1 Nautiliaceae bacterium | reverse complement strand
GTACACACCGCCGGTACCACATAAAACTTTATTGTTTTAGTCTCAGAAAGTTTTGGGTAATTAATTAATTTTATATTGATTAATAAATTTTAAAACTATAATGATATTCTTTTTAATACGCCTTCGTTTTGCAAAAGTTCTTTTGCTTTTTCAGTTTTTCCGTTTGCGATTAATTTTTCGGCTTTTTCATAAACATCGTTATGTTTTTTGATCAAATCCTTATAACTTTTTAGATTTTTTAAAAATGCATATCGTTCAGTTAATTCAAAAGCTTTTTGATACTCTTTTTTTTGAATATAACCCAAAAATTTTAATCCTATTTTTATTTCTTCAAGCAATTTTTCGGCTTTATCTTCAAAACCTTCGATGTTTTTAAAAATTAAAGCGGCTTTTTTAGCTTTTTCAAATTCTTCTTCTGAAATAAATTTATTTGCAAATTTGTATAATTCGTTTGCATAATTGATTACTTTTTTATATTCGGCTGTATTTTTTAATTCCGGATATTTTTTTATAATTTCAAAAAATCCTTTAAAATCCCTTTCACTCAATTTTTCCTTTAAACTTTTAAATACATCTGGTTCGTTTAACAACAATTCAATTAATGGAATTTTTTCTTTAACTATCATAAAAGGCTCTAATATCTCTTTTACATCTAAGTTATCCCCTTTAAGAGCATATTCTTTTGCTTTTTCAAAAGCGATTTCCCATCTTTTTTCAAGCAATCTGTAATATTTCGTCTCTTTTAACATTTCATAGCGATTCGCAAGAAAATAAGCCAAAGCAAAATTTTCTTTTTTTATTGCAAAAACAAATTTTTTATAATTTTTAAAATGATTAATTGTTTTTTGAATTTTTTCTCGAAGTTGAGGAATTAACAAAAATTTATCCAAAATTTCCAAAGCTTTTGCTTCGTTTGTTAAAAAAAGATCTTTTGCTTTGTTTATATAAAGTTCAATTATTTTATTTAACCTTTCATAACCTTTGGAAAATTTTAAAAAAGGATTTTTATCTATCAATTCAAAAGCGCTTTTAAAATCCTCTTTTATAATCAAATCCAAAAACAGTTTTTCTTCTTCAAAAAGACTTCTGAAATATATTTCACCGCTTTTATTTGAAATAATTAAAAATTCTTTAAATATCGCTATTTTATCGATATTTTCAAATTCCAAAAAATTATCGTTTTCAATAACTAAATCTTTTAAATTATAAATAATTACATTTTTATCACTTGCAATAATTATATATTCTCTAAAAAGAGCAAAATCCCTAAAATTATTATAAAATTTGCTTATGTCTTTGAATTCCTTTTTCAGTTTATCCCAATTTATAATTGTGCCGATTTCATCCACACTTATCAAATATTTATCCAATTTTATTTTTTTTACAGGTTTTAAATGATAATATTTATCTTTTTTATCAAATGTATGTAAATTATAAAAAATAACGCATTTATCATATCCTCCTGCAACCAAATGACTTCTGTCTTCATAAAAGCTTAAATCGGTAATAAAATCTCTGTGTTTTTTCAATTCATACGTTTTTTTCTTTAAATTCAAATTATATACAAATACTTTCCCTTCTATATCCCCCGATGCAAAATATTTGTTATCCTTACTAATAGCGACACTTAAAATATCTTTTTTATGCAAAAAAGAAGCAAGATGTTTTTTACTTTCCAAATCCCAAAGCGTTAAAACATTTTTTATTGCAATTAGCGCATATTTAGCATCAGTTGAAATTTTAACACCGTTTTCATCTGATTTGTTTGAAGGAAGATTAAATTTGATTCCTTTTATAAATTTAAACGATTCGTCGAAATAAAAAAATCTGTTTTCCTCATCTACCAAAATCAAAAATTTGTTGTTGGTGTAAATATAAGAGATTTTTTTATTGATTTTAAAAAACTTTTTCATTATTTATTCCTTAAAATTTCCACTATTAAAAACATTCCTAAAACAAATGCAGAGAAAAATCCAATTATCCCGAAAATAGAAACGTTTTTAAAAAGAGGCGGAACGTGTGAGCTTAAAAGCATGGACGAACCTATCAAAATGGAAGCGATAACAATTGAAATAGAAAGTCTGTTAAATGATTTGGCAATTGTTTTTTCAAATTCTTCAAGACCTACATGTTCAAATTCGATTTTTAAATTACCTTTTTTTATTTTTTTAATAATTTCACTCAAATCTACCGGCAGAGTATATAAAAAATCCAAAATATATTTATTTACTTCATTTGTTTTAAAAAAAATATTTTTAAAAGAAAAAGCGGAAAGATATAATTTTTTGATAAATGGGGCGATCTCTTTTGCAGCATTGAAATCGGGATATAACTGTTTACCAACCCCTTCCATTGTTACAAGCGATTTAATAAAAAGATAATTATCTTCTTTAAAAAAGATTTTATATCTTTGCATAACTTTTAAAACATCATCGAGCATACTTTTCAATTCTATCTGTTTGAGTGAAGAATAAAAATAACTGGCTATAATATCCGCCATTTCTCTTTGAAATGAAGAAACATCAATTTCTTTTTCAATTTTGGAAAGTTTTAATATATATAACGCTGCTTTTTCCTCTTGTTTTTTTATTACATAATAAATAAGATCTACCAAATTTTTTCTATCTTCCTCGCTAATTCTCCCCATTATCCCGAAATCTAAAAAAACAATCTTTCCTTCATATATCATTAAATTTCCCGGATGAGGATCCGCATGAAAAAAACGGTGCAAAAAAATCTGTTCGCAAATCAAATCAAAACCTTTTTTGGTTATATCTTTCAATGAATATCCCGCTTTTATCAGTTTTTCCTTATCGGATATTTTGATTCCGTTGATATATTCCATTGTCAAAACACGTTTTGAAGAAAGTTCTTCATAATATTTCGGAACTATAATATTGTTATTGTTTTTAAAATTAAAATAAAATCTTTTTAAATTTAAAGCTTCCAAATTAAAATTAAGCTCTTTTTTAATTGATTTAGCAAACTCCCATAGAATTTTTTCAAGATCAATTCCATACATCAAAAATTTATCTCTGAATATTTTTGCAAAATATTCCAAAATATATAAATCGGCAAAAATTTTCTCCTCAATCCCCGGTTTTAAAATCTTTACCGCAACGTATTCTCCAGAAAGTAATTTAGCTTTATAAACTTGTCCTATGGACGCACTTGCAAGAAGAACAAACTTGCCTTCGAAAATTTCTTCTATTTTACATTCAAGTTCATTTTCCAATACAGCTTTCATTTCATTAAAAGGAAGCGGAGTTACATTGTCTTGGAGCTTTTCGAATTCTTTAACCAAATCGAGAGAAATAAGATCAGGTCTTAAAGAAAGAGCCTGAGCCATTTTAATAAAAGTAGGACCCAATTCTTCAACAGCTTTTCTTATTCTTTCGCTTCGCGAAATTTTAGGTTTTTTTTTAAACGGAACTTTAATTCCGAATGTTTCAATTATATCGCCAAAACCGTATTTGGCCAAAACAAATATTATCTCTTTTGTTCTTTTTAATTCATATATTTTATTTTTCATTTTTTAATAAATTTTTAACTTCTTCCAATTCTTTTTGAAGTTTTTCAATATCTTCTTTGGTAGCCAAACCAAGTTCATTCAACTGTTTTTTGATTTCTTCTTTTATAAAAGCTTGAATTTCATTCATTTTTTCATTCGATTCTTTTTTAAGCTCTTCAATCAAATCGTTTGCTTCTTTTTCCGTAAGTTCACCTCTTTTTTTCGCCTCTTCAATGAATTCTTGCATTTTTTCTTTTGCCAAAAATGCGGCTCCTATTCCGATTTTAAGTATATCTTCAAATTTTTCCATAACGGCTCCTTTTTTGTTTTATTATAAATCTTTTATTATCTCTTTTGCAATACTTTCTTCATCTTTTTTTAAAAATTTTTCCACTTCTTTTACGCTTCCGTGAGGAATAAATTCATCAGGATATTCAAATGATTTTATATATTTATTCAAATTATTCTCTTCAACAAAACCTGCAAGCATTTCCCCTATACCGCCTTTTTTGGCATTATCGCTTATAACATACCATTTATCCGCCTCAATGGTTTTCAAAAGTTCTTCATCCAAGGGTTTTACGAATCTAAGATCAACAATTCCCGCATCAATACCGTTTTGTTTTAAAATTTTCCATACTTTATATGCTTTTCCGACCCCGTTTCCATAACCTATTAACATAATCTTTTTATTTTCAATTAATATTTCGGCTTTTCCCAATTCAAAATCTTTTACCTCGAAAATACCGTCATCTAATTCAAAAGCGCCGCGAGGATATCTGAACGCACAAGGAGATTTCTCATAAATATAAGCAAATTCCACCGCTTTTTTCAAAGTTTCAAAATCCCTCGGTGCAAAAAGAACCATATTAGGCACTATTCTTAAATATCCCACATCGAAAACCCCCTGGTGCGTCTCACCGTCAGCTCCGACGATACCCGCTCTGTCTATTGCAAATCTAACCGGAAAATTTCCTATACAGACATCATGGATAACCTGATCGTATCCTCTTTGCAAAAATGTAGAATAAATTGCAACAAAAGGCTTAAAACCCTCTTTTGCCAAAGTGGCCATTGAAGTTACTGCATGCTGTTCGGCAATACCTACATCCCAAAATCTTTCGGGAAATTCGCTCATCAAATCTTTCATTCCAGTCCCGCTTGGCATCGCTGCGGTAACTCCTACTATTTTTTCATCCCTGCTTGCAAGTTCTAAAAGTTTTTTTGAAAAAACTTTCGTTGCACTCATCGTAGGTTCTTTCAAAGGTTTCCCGGTTTTTAAATCGAAAGGAGATACACCATGCCAATGTTCGTAATACCCTTCGGCTTGTTTGTAACCTTTTCCTTTTATTGTTTTTGCATGAATTATTACAGGTTTTTTAAGCATTTTTGCAATTTTTAACGTTTCAATAATTTCTTCCAAATTATGTCCGTTAATCGGCCCTATATATTCAAGTCCAAATTCTTCGAAAAAAATACCGTTTACACTAAAAAATTCCTCTATTTTTTTAGCTGTAAATTTAATATCTTTTGGCATTGAATTCAAAAAAGTTTTAAATTTTTCTTTAAATCCCTGATAAAATTTACCTGCTTTGAGTTTGGTTAAATATTTACTAATTGCGCCGATTGGCTTTCCTATACTCATTTCATTATCATTAAGTATAATAACTACCGGAAGTTTTAAATACCCCAGTTCGTTTAAAGCTTCATATACCATACCGGCACTCATAGCCCCATCACCAATTAAAACGACAGGTATTCGATTTTCTTTTTTGAGTTTAATCGCTTTTGCTGCACCTACGGCAATTGAAATACTAGTAGACGAATGACCCGCAACAAAATAATCGTATTCGCTCTCCGCAGGTTTCGTATAGCCGCTTATGCCCCCGAATTGTCTTAATGTATCAAATCTATCCCATCTATCAGTTAAAAGTTTATGCGCATATGCTTGGTGAGAAACATCAAATATGAAAGGATCTTTTTTAACATCAAATACATAATGCATTCCTATAATCAAATCCACAGCCCCCAGAGTCGAACTTAAATGTCCTCCTTTTTGGGAAACTGTTAAAAGAATTTTTTCTCTTATTTTTTTTGCCAAATCTTGCAACTCTTTAATATTCATTGTTTTAATATCTGTCATTTAAAAACCTCTTTAATTATTATTTTCCATTACCGCTTTTTTAACAGCTTCGAATCTTTCATTAACCTGAGCGTCAATATTTCCCAAATCGCTTATAATGACAACTCCTCCCTCTTTAATAGCTTCATCGGGAATTATTTCGACGTTTTTGAATTTATCTTTTAAAAATTCGGCGTCTTTCGGATTTACTTTTAGTTTTATTTTTGTGGCTTCTTTAATATCATCCATTAAATTTTTCGCCAAATTATAAGCAATGTTTTCTGATTCTTTTGAAATTTCTTTTTGAATGACCTCTTTTGCTATATCCAAAGCAACCGAGATGAGCTCTTTTTCAACGGATAGTATTTTTTCTTCGAACGTTTCATTTATTTTATCAAGTTTTTTAATGGAATTTTCAAGCAAATTTATTTTTTCCTTCATTTCTTCTTCGCATATTTTCTTTCCTTCTTCAATTCCTTCTTTTTTACCTTTTTCGTAGCTTTCGTTTTTTTGCAATTCTGCACTTTTTTTGCATTCGTTTATTTGTTTGCTAAATTCGTTTTGAATGTTTACTATATTGTTTGAAAGTTCTTCGATTTTCAAAAGAAGCTTTTCTATTGTTTTGTTTTGTTCGTTGGAATTTTCGGATAAAGTGTTTTTAACACTATTTTCTTTTTTAATGTTTTCATCCGAATTCATCTCTTTTTTCTCACTTATTTCTTTAAATTCATACGATTTTACCGTATGTGTTTTAACTTTTCCCCCGTTTATTATTTTACTCAATTACTTCTTCCTCCGCTCCAATTGATACTTTTCCTTCTTCTGCAAGTTTTTGAACAACTTCAATAACTTTTCTTTGTGCCGATTCCACTTCCTTAACTTTTACGGGACCTAAGAATTGCATCTCTTCTTCAAAAGCCGCTGCTGCTCTTTGAGACATATTGGCAAGAAATTTTTCTTTAAGTTCTTCCGGAGCACCTTTTAAAGCAATCATTAGTGTATTTTTGTCAACTTCTTTCAAAATTTCTCTTATAGCTGTATTGTCGAGTTTGAGAATATCTTCAAAAGTAAACATTTTTTCTTTAATTTGTTCGGCTAATTCGGTATTTATCTGTTCTATATGTTTAAGTGTCGATTTTGCCGCTTTTTGTCCAAGTCTATTAAAAATTTCAGCAACATATCTCACCCCTCCTATTTCCACTTTATATCCGGTTAAAGATTCAAGTTTTGTTTCAAGTATAGCACTTACTTTCTTGATAACCTGAGGAGAAATATCTCCCAAATTACTCATTCTCATTAATACTTCGGCTCTAAGCTCATCAGGAAAATAACTAAGTGTTTCAGCTGCACTACTCGGATCCATATGAGCCAAAATCAAAGCAATGGTTTGAGGATGCTCGTTTATAATAAAATCTGCAAGTTGTTGAGGTTTAACTTTTTGCAAAAATCCAAAATTCTGTTCGCTTTGAAGTGATTTTGAAAGTTTATCCAATACTTTTTTAGCTTCATCCGGACCTAATGCTTTATAAAGAATTTCTTTTGCATATTCAAGCCCTCCGCTTGCGATATATTGATTTGATTGGAATATTACATAAAATTCTTCCAACACCGCTGCGGCAATTGCTTTGTCAATGGTTTTGGCCGTTGCAATATATTTGGAAATTTCCGTAATAGTATCCACGTCCATATACGAAAAAATTTGTGCGGTTAAATCTTCTCCTAATTGAATTAACAAAATCGCTATTTTTTCAGGCATTGAAAGTTCGTCTAATATTGCCTGCTGCTGCGGAGATAAAGCCATTTTTTACCTTTTACTCGGGATGTTCTTCTCTAATTAAATTATCCAGCACTTTTGCCACTTGTTCGGTATTGTCTTCAACCAATTTGGTTACTCTTTCAAGCAATACTTCATATTTTAACTCTTCTTCATTAATATTGCCGCTTATTCCCAATTGCTGCTCCACTTTTTCTTTAAGCTCTTTTATTTTATCATAAGTCGATTCGATTTCTTCTTCGTTTATTTCTATTTCGTGTTTAACAGGTTTTTCTTCTTCTATTTTAACTTCAAGCATCTTTTGAGTAAACGGCACAATTACTTTTTTATAAAAAACAAATAAAACAATTATCAACAAAAGATATTTTAAAATTGTTTCCACAGGTCCTAAATATTCATTTACCATATGCATAATTTTTCCTGTTTTGGAATTGTTTTGAGAATTTAAATGTGTAAATTGAAAAGATGTTACACTAACACTGTCCCCTCTTTTAGGATCAAAACCTATGGTATTTTTTACAAGATTTTCAATATTTGCTATTTCAAGTTTACTTAAAGGAACAAATTTGATTTTTCCGTTTTTGTTTTTTTCATAATGTCCGTCCACCACAACTGCAGCCGTAATTCTTTTTATTTTTGCAAGCGGTTCAATTATATTTTTAATTGTAGTTGATATTTCATAATTGGTAGTATCTTCGCTTTTGGTATATTTTTCTGTTGTTTGTGAATTTTTTAGCCCTTGAACGGGGCCTATATTGCTCACCGCACCCGGAACTCCCCCTACTTGTTTGGGTTTTATGCCTATTTTACTTTCATCTATTGTCTGCTCACTTCGAACAACATTATTAGGATCATAAATAGTGGCTTTTGATTTTACCTGAGAAAAATCATAATCGATATTTACTTTAGCCACAACTTTATTTCTTCCTCCTACAATAGGAGCTAAAATGGAAACAATATTATCTTCAAGTTGTTTTTCCATTCTTCTTTTATAAATCATTTCCGTTTTTAACAGATTGTTTGTTTTTGTAAGTTCATCATTTTCCCCAAGAGGATTTCCAAATTGATCGACGATTTTCACATTCGAAGGTTTTAACCTCGGAACCGCAGCGGCTATTAGATTTTTAATTCCTTGAATTTGCATTGGATTTAAAATCATATTCGGTTTTAATGTTATCAAAACGGAAGCCGTAGGAGGAGTTTGTCTTGAAACAAATATCGATTGTTTAGGAATTGCAATATTGACTTTTGAATCTTCCACGGCATTTATTGAATCAATTGTTTTTTCCAACTCTCCCTCAAGAGCTCTTAAATATTTTATTTTTTGTTCGAAATCCGTTGCTCCAAAAGAATTTTTATCAAAAAGCTCAAACCCTACAATACTGGATTTGGGTAATCCCTGAGCTGCCACTTCCAATCTAGCCTTTTGAACCATATTACTTGGAACTTCTATAATCCCACTTTGAGGAATAGTATAAGGAATATCTTTTTTATTCAAATATTGCACTATTAAAGCTGCGTCTTTGGGCTTTAAATTTTCAAAAAGCACGGCATAGGAGCTTTTTGTTTTATTTTCAGTTGAAGAAAAAATTATTAAAAAAGACAAAACAGCGACAACAGCAACAGTGCTTCCTATAATAATATATTTTTGCTTTTTATTTAATTTATTAAAAAAATATATTATCTGCTTAAAAATAGCTTCAAAATTCAATTAATTTCCCTTAATATTTTTAATAATTTTTCGTTTTCTTCGGGTTTTCCTATTGTAATTCTTAATGCATCGAAACCATAACTCGACATATCTCTTATAATTATACCTTTTTTTAAAAGCTCATTTGCAATTTTTGTTGAATTTTTTATATAAAAAACAATAAAATTTGTCCAACTATTTATATATTTCAAATTATTTTCATTTGCAAAGTCAATATATTTTTGCATCTGCTTAAAATTATTTTCTATCCCTTTTTTGACCCATTCTTCATCTTCAAGTGCTTTTACAGCGGCAATTAATGAAAGCGTCGTTATATTAAAAGGAGGCCTTAATTTATATAAATTTTTAATTATATATTCATTTGCTATCCCATATCCTACCCTCATTCCGCCAAGAGCATATGCCTTGCTAAACGTTCCTGTATACAAAACATTGGGATAATCCAAAATTTTCGAAGGTATTATTTCTTTGTTTTTATCTTTAAAAGCGGCGAATTCCTGATATGCCCCATCAATTATAATCAACGTTTCGGAATCTATTTTTTCAAGAAAATCAAAAACATCCTTTGCATCCAAACACTCTCCCAAAGGATTATTCGGAACACATAAAAATATAATTTCAGGTTTTTGTTTTTGATAAATTTCATAAAATTCATTCAAATTATGTTCTTTTGATGGTGTTTTTAAAATTTCAGCACCAACTTGTTTGGAATATATTTCATACATTGCAAATGTAATTCCCGCCGTTAAAACTTTTTTCGGTTTTATTGCGTGAATTGCAAATTCCAAAATCTGATCGCTTCCTGCACCAATGATGATATTCGAATTTTTTACATTATGTTTTTTTGAAAGTTTTTCTTTTAATTCATAATAACTGTCATCCGGATATCTGTGCATAAAAGGCGTATTTTGCTTAACGGCTTGTATAACTTTCGGGGAAGGGCCGTATGGATTTTCATTACTTGCAAGTTTTATTATTTCTTCCGGTTTGATTCCGTATTTCCTTACAACCAGCTCAACAGGTTTTCCCGCTTCATAAGTTTTTAGATTTTTAAGCTTTTCAAACATTAATTACCTTTCATTTATTTTTGTATATTGGTATATTGATAATTATTCATCATTTCTTCTTTTTTTCTTCCCCCTATTTTCAACATTCCCTAAGATAACTTCCAAGCCATATCATTTGTTCTTTTTCGATTATATTTTTAACTTTTTCTTCATCGATATGACCTTCGAAATCTATATAAAACCATGTATTAAATGTATCGTCCTTATTAGGTCTGCTCTCAATTTTTAAAAGATTTATGTTTTTTTCTTTGAAATTTTTAAGCAACTCAAAAAGTGCCCCTGTTTTATGAGATGTTTTGGCAATTACACTTGTTTTATCTTTTCCAGAACAATTAGTTTTAAAATCGCTGATAATAATAAATCTTGTTCTATTTGCCAAATTATCTTCTATTTTTTCAAACAACAAAGGCACATTATTTATTTTGGCGGCGATTTTAGAGCATATTGCCCCTGAAAATTCATCTTTACCGGCAAGCTCGGCCGCTCTTGCCGTAGATTCGGTGGGTATAAACTCAACATCCAAAAGATTATGTGTTTCCAAAAAATTAAGACATTGATTATACCCTTGCGGATGCGAATATATTCTTTTTATTTTTGTTATGTCATCTTGCAAAGAAGCAAAAGAGTGATGAATATCAAGACAAATTTCCGACACTATTTTTACCCCGTATTTTTTTAAAGAATCAAGAGTTATACCGACTACCCCTTCGGTATTATTTTCAATCGGGACAACTCCGTATTTTGCTTCTTTATTGGCAATGGCTTTAAAAACAGCCTCTATATTCAAAAGAGGCAGATATTTTGCATTTGCTCCGAATTTAAATTCGGCCGCTTGATGCGTATATGTCCCGATTGGACCTAAAAAAGCTATTCTCTCTTTTCTTTCAAGTGCCCGACTTATAGCAAAAATTTCCAAAAACACCGCTTCAATTTCATCTTTATTAAGTATTCCGTTTTGTTTGTTTGATATTTCAACCAATCTTTCGATAATCTCTTTTTCCCTCTCAGGTCTGTAAATAGGAGCATTTAGATTATTTTTAAGTTCACCCACTTTTTTTACTATTTCCATTCTTTTATTTAAAAGCTTTAAAATATCATTATCTAATTTATCTATTTCTTTTCTAAGTTTTTCTAATTTACTTTCCATCCCCAATTCTCCATATTTAGTAATTGTATTAAAGGTTGTAGAAGTATTAAAGGTATTAGAGGTATTAGAAGTTATAAAGATATTAAATTCTACTAACCTCTACTAACCTCTACTAACCTCTACTAACCTTTATTAACCTCTACTAACCTTTATCAACCTCTACAACCTTTTTTAAATATTCCCCTAAATTCTTATATATTTCATCTGGTTTTTTACTAATCTCTTTCTCACTTTTTATTTTCCCGCTTAAAACCAAAACACCTCTCATTCCGAGTTTCTTTGCCGGAAGCAAATCTGCGTATAAATCATCGCTTATAATGGTAATTTTATCAAAATTTCGAGAGATTTTCTTTTTTGCAGCTTCAAAAAACATCAAACTCGGTTTTCCGAAAATTTCATATTCTCTTCCTGTTGCATATTTTAACATTTCAAGAATTGCTCCAAGTCCCGGATAACGTTTATTATTTTTTACATAAAGAGACGTTTTATGCATTCCATAAAGTTTCACGCCTTGCAAAAGATATTCTATAATTTCCGATATTTCGTTCGGTTTATATATCTTAATTCCAAGTATCAAAGCATCAGGTTTGTTGGAAATATTAAAATTTTCAGAAATTATTCTAATAAAATTATCATTACCATAAGGTTTTAAAGAAAGATTTTTAAGTTCGTTTTTCATAATCATTAAAGGGTCTATATAGTTGCTTTCGTTAAATTCAAATCCCAATTTTTGAAGGTATGCTATAAAATCTTTCGAATTTCTTTTGGAATTGTTTGTAACAAGAACAAAAGGAATTTTTTGTCCGTTTAAATATTTCAAAAATTCCTTAGCACCCGGTAAAGGTAAAAAATTCTTATCATCTATCAACGTTCCTTGAATATCAATAAAAAACGCTCTCATACAAGATAATCAATCTCGCAACTTATTAAATCTTCAAATGTTTCTCTTCTTCTAATAAGCCTATCCACACCGTTTTCAACGGCTACTTCGGCGGCTCTTTCTCTTGTATTGTAATTACTGCTCATAGAAAATCCGTAAGCTCCCGCAGAATGAATAACAATCAAATCCCCAGGATTTGTTTTAGGTGCTTTTATATTTTTTGCAAAAAAATCTCCGCTCTCACACACGGGTCCCACTATATTGGCTTTTGAAATTTCCGCATTTTCAACCGAGCTTAAAACTTCGATTTTGTGATAAGCTTTATATAAACTAATTCTTATTAAATCGTTCATTGCTCCATCTACAATAATAAACCTTTTGTCCCCATTTACCTTTTCATACAGAACTTTTGTTATAAAATATCCTCCGTTTCCTACCAAAAACCTTCCCGGCTCACATATTATAGTAACGTCAAGTCCGCTTAAAGTGCTTAATATAGCCTGTGCATAATCGTAAGGTTCTATTAATTTTTCCTCTTTATATCTGATACCAAGCCCTCCACCTACATCAAAAAATTTGATATCTATATTTATGGATTTTAAACTTCTAACCAAATCCGCAACAATCGCACTCGCTTCCCTTATAGGTTCAAGTTGTGTCAATTGACTGCCTATATGAAAATGAATTCCGATTGGGTTTAAAAAATCGCTTTTTTTGGCAAAAATATACATTTTTTTAGCCGTCTCTATATCTACTCCAAATTTATTTTCGTGAAGGCCTGTTGAAATATAAGGATGTGTTTTTGGATCTATATTAGGATTAACTCTTATGCTTATTCTTGCAATTTTGCCGATTTTTTTTGCAATTTCGGCAATTTTTGCAAGTTCCGCTTCACTTTCTACATTTATCATCAAAATATCTTTACTTAGAGCTTCTTTTATTTCGTCATCCCTTTTGCCTACTCCGCTGAAAATTATTTTATATTTATCAACCCCTGCCAAAAGCGCTCTTTTCACTTCACCAATGCTTACGCAATCGGCTCCGCTTCCAAGAAGTGAAAAATGCTTAATAACCGAAAGATTTGAATTAGCCTTAACGGCATACGCAATGATGCTTTTTCTGGCTTTGAAGGCTTTTTTGAGCTTTTTAAACCTGTTTTTAAAATAATCGAAATCATAAACATATAAAGGTGTTCCATATTTTAAAGCAAGTTTATCAAAATTCATGAATTTCTCCTTAATGAATAAATATCGAGAATAATCAAAAATAAAAAAGGAACCGAAAGACTCCAAAAAGGGAGAGTTCCCTGTTTTGCAAATTTATATAAAATAAGCATAAATCCCCATAAAAGAACAGAAAAAGAAATTGATTTCAACATAAAAAAAGCAATGTTTGAAATTCTAATATGAATTGGAGCACTAAAAAAAATATAAATCATCAAAAGTAAAATACTAAGCGGTGTAAAAATTTTAAAAAATACAATTGAAAGAATTTTATTAAGATTTATATTTTTAAAATACCTGATTGTAAGATATGCGTCATAAAAAGAGATATTTCTTAATTTTTGCAAATTGGAAAGTATTTTTGGTTTGAAGTTTTTAAGAAAAAAAAGACGTTTATGTTTTGTTAACCACTTATTATCAGTGATAAATGTAATTTCAGCGTTTTGGGAAAACCAAACATCGTTTTTGAAAAAAGCTTTTTTAGAGGTTAATTTTTTAATTATTTTATTATTTTTTATATAAAATACATTTATATTATTTGCGGTTTTTAATATGGGATTTAACTCTTGTATATAAATTATTTTATTATTATATTTTAAAAACAAATTTTGAGTGGTTAATTTATTCGCATTTTTTATTGCAATGGCATACTCTCTTGAATAAGCCAATTTTCCACTTTGAAGTAAAAACATAATAAAAATTAAAAAAAAACTAAAATATAAAAAAGGTTTCAATAACTTCTTAGGAGAAAATCCCAAAGAATAAAAACTGACAAATTCATTAAATTTTATTAAACCTTGTAATGTTAATAAAAAAGCAAATACAATCGAGAGAGGATATAATAAAAACATTGAATACAAAGCAACATAAAACAGATATAAAATAAACAAATTTGAAGAAGAAGGCAAATCGGAAACATTAAACATTATATCGATAATCGTATATAAAATAATAAACGAAACAAAAACAATTAAAAAATTTTTCAAAAATTTTTTTGAAATATAAATAAAATACAATTAACACTCTTTTTTTGAATATTTTGAATTTGCATTTTCGATATCCAAAATAGCTTTATATATATTTTCAAATGTTTTTTCTACACATTGCATCTCTTTTTCATCAAAATCATTTAATACATAATTTATAACATCTTCTTTTCTTTCGGGTCTTCCAATTCCTATTCTAATCCTGTAATAATCGTTTCCTATCAGGTTATCAATAGATTTCAATCCATTATGCCCCCCGCTGCTTCCGCCTTTTTTGAATCTCAAAGCACCGAGTTTTAAATCGATATCATCATGAATTACAATGATATTATCATTATTGATTTTATAAAAATTTTTTACCGATAAAACACTCTCACCGCTTAAATTCATATATGTTAAAGGTTTTAAAAAAAAATAATTATCCGATTTAAATAATTCGCCTTTGAATTTGGAAGAAATTTTAGAAGCGTTAAATTTATCTATTAAAAAATCAAGTGCCAAAAATCCGGCATTATGCCTGTTTTTTAAATATTTTTTTCCAGGATTTCCGAGCCCTACAATCAATTTTTCACTTTTCACTTTTTACTTTTCATTTTTATTTTCCCCGAAGGGAAGAAATTATTTGGCTTTAATAACACCGACCACCGGAATTGAAGGATTTAAATAACATTCAACTCCATCAGGCATTTGAATATCTCTTATTAAAATATTATCTCCAACATCCAGATCACTCACATCAAGTTCAAAAAAATCAGGTAAATTTTCAGGTGCAGCTTTTACTTTGATTCTTCTTCTATGAAAAATTAAAACACCCTTGTTTTTAAGTCCTTTTGGTGTTCCTTTGACTTTAATAGGAACATAAAAATATTGTTTTATGCCATCTTGCGCTATTAATAAATCCACATGTAATATATCACTTTTTACGGGATCTTTCTGATATTCCTGAACAACTACTTTTAATTCCTTCTCCCCAAGCTTTACGGGAAAAATTAAATGTTCTTTGTTTCTCATATATTTGATAAAATCGTTTTTTTTGAATGCGGCATTTATGTTCTCTTGATTTTTACCATAAATGTTTGCAATCAGATAACCATCCCTTCTAAGCTTTTTTGTTTCGGCTTTTGAGGTACTCTCTCTGATAATTCCTTGTAACATAATAACTCCTTAATTTAAATTGAACTGAAATTATAACCAAATTATAAAAAAATTCAACTTCTTTTCAATGAAATGGTTTCATCGTTACGATCTATTTTTATACCCCTTCTCATTTGTTCTTTTTTAAGTCTTAAAATAAAATCGTCTCTGCTTGTAGCATATTCTTTTGCGACATCCTCCGAAACTTTCCCGCTCAATACCAAGTCAACAAGATGCTGATCGAAACTTTGTATTCCGTATACCTTTTTGCCCTCTTCAATGGCATCTTTAATTTCTGCATCCCTGTTTTTTAAAATTAATTCTTTTATCCTTGGCGTTTTTATCATAATTTCCATTGCCGCCGTTCTTTTCCCCTCAACCGTAGGAACCAATCTTTGAGATATAATTCCTTCCAAAACCGATCCTAAAACCAATCTTACCCTATTTTGTTCGTCTGGAGGAAATACTCCAACTACTCTATTCAATGTTTCTTTGGCATCAAGCGTATGCAATGTAGAAAAAACCAAATGCCCTGTTTCCGCAGCATGCAAAGCTATATCCATCGTTTCTCTATCTCTCATTTCGCCTACTAAAATAATATCCGGATCCTCTCTCAAAGCAGCACGCAAGGCACTTGTAAAACTGATTGTATCTTCTCCTAAATTTCTCTGATTAATTAAACATTTATCGTCTTTATGCACAAATTCAACCGGATCTTCTATTGTAATAATATGCTTAGCTTTTTTATGATTAATTTCATTAATCATTGCCGCAAGTGTTGTTGATTTCCCACTTCCTGTAACCCCTGTTACTAAAACAAGCCCTCTTTCCGTTTCATTCGCTATTTGTTTAATTATTTTAGGAAAACCTAGCTCTTCTATTGTAGGAATTTCAATCGGAATAACCCTGAAAACAACGGAAGGACCGTCAATTTGAAAAAAAGCATTTGCTCTGAATCTAAAATTTTCATTAAGTTTATATGAAAAATCTATATTTTTATTTTTGACAAATTCTTCAAACCTGCTTCTTAAAAGTTCTTTTAAAAGGTTAATTACACTCTCCCTTGTCAAATGAGGAGATTCCATTTTATATAAAACACCTTGTATTCTTGCTCTAATGCCGTTGCCTGCTTTTATATGCAAATCGCTCCCACCTTTACTGATTAAAACACTTAAATATTTATTAAGCTCTTCTCTTATCATTTTGATCCTTAAATTGAATTTAACATATTTTCAAACGCTTCTTCAAACGCTTTAACTCCTTCATCAAACAATTCCCGATATGTCCTTTGCAAATTAATTCCAGAAGGTGTCAAAAAAGAAAAAAATGCATCTATATGTTTTGTTTGAAACAAAAAACTCTCTTGTATTTCTTTATCTTTTATCGTCTCTATTACATCAAGAGGCAATGTTAACACGGAATTTGGCAAATAAAGATTTTGAACATAATAATCTTTCGGTAAATACTGCTGTTTAACCCCCGTTGATGCGAATAAAGTTCTTATATTAGGGATATTAGCGTTTTGAATTTGATTATATATTTTTATCGCATTAAAAAATCCTACCCTGTCTTTTGCCAAATTATGTTTTTCAAGCAAAGGATTTAATTTTCTGTCAAATCTACTCACAAAAACGGAAATCACTCCTTCGACATTTCCCTTATTAATAGCTTCAAGCGCTTTCATTGCTTGATTTGGAGAAAAAACCAAAGTTGCATTTATATTGATTCCTCTTTTAGCAAGTTCCTCCATTGCTTTAAACCCGGCTTCATTCGCAGGGATTTTTATCATTACATTTTCTCTTTCAATCATATCATACAATCTCAAAGCTTCGTCAATACTTCCCTTTGCATCATCAATTAATCTCGGATCAATTTCTATACTCGCAAAACCATCATTACCTTCGTCATATAAAGGTTTTAAAATATCACAAGCTTTTTGAATATCTTTAATCGCCATCTTTTCATATTTTTCTTTTGAAGATTTTCCTTTTAATGTTTCCAAATCTTTTTTATATATATCTTTTTTCAAAGCATTTGAAAAAATGGCCGGGTTACTTGTCAAACCGTTTACCAAACCACTATTTACAAGCTTATTAAAATTATTATCCAAAAATTCTCTATCTAAATAATCAACCCATATTCCAATCATTATATCTCCTTATATAAATTCCAAAACTTTTGTAAGATCTTTTTCTTCTATTATAAAATCGGCTTCTTTTTTTAATACTTCTTTTGCGCAAAAAGCTATCTTTTTTCCTGCATATTTAAACATACTCAAATCATTCGCCCCATCTCCCACAACCAAAGTGTTCTTTTTATCTATATTCAAAACGGCTTGAAGTCTTTTTAACATTTCTCCTTTTGAATTATTAAACATCATCTCTCCGCCTACAAGTCCCGTTAATAGCCCGTTTTTAGAATGCAAAATATTGCTAAAATCCGCATCAAAGCCTAATTTTTCTTTTGCATAAGAAGTAGCGTTTTTAAATCCGCCGCTAAAAACCGCAATTTTATAATTTTCTTTTTTAAGAGTTTTTATCGTCTCCTCAGCTCCCGGCATAAAAGGGAGATTATGACATATTTCATTCACTTTTTTTTCTTCGAGACCTTCTAAAAGCTTAACTCTCATTATTAAACTTTCGAAAAAATCAAGTTCACCCCTCATTGCCATTTCGGTAATAGCGGCTACTTTATCTTTAAGTCCGAGAGGTTCGGCTAAAAAATCTATTGTTTCCCCATCCATTAAAGTCGAATCAAAATCAAAAATCGCAAGTTTAAACATTTTTTCTCCATTTTTTTATACAATTTTATCAAAATATGTTACAATTCTCAAAAAAAGGATTAGATATGGCAGTTGGAACATGGCAAGTTATCGTTATTTTATTGGTTGTATTATTACTCTTCGGGGGTAAAAAAGTGCCTGAATTAGCACAAGGTCTTGGAAAAGGTATTAAAAATTTCAAAGATGCGGTAAAAGAAGGTGAAGAAGAAAAAAACACTATCAAACCTACTGAAAAATTAGATGAAAAAGATTCAACACAAAACACTTCAACAAGCACAAAAGAAAAAGAAATAAATGCTTGAAGAATTAAAACCTCACATAGCCGAGCTTCGTAGCCGGCTAATTAAAATTGTAGTTATTTATTTCATATTTTTCGTAATAGCCTTTGTTTTTTGGAGACATATATTTGCATGGATGAGCGAACCTTTGCTTCAAGCGCTTAAACTTGAAAAACACGGAGAAATAATTTTTACCGGACTTGCGGAGCCTTTTTTTACGGCGGTAAAAATATCGCTTTTTGCAGGTTTTTTCTTTTCATTGCCTTTTATTCTATATCAAATTTGGGCTTTTGTAGCACCGGGGCTTTATGAAAACGAAAAAAAACTCATTTTACCATTCGTTTTTTGGGGAACAATTATGTTTGTGCTGGGTGCCGCATTTGCTTATTATGTTGTATTTCCAATAGGTTTTAAAGTTTTGATAACATTTGGTGGTTCGCAATTTACTGCAATGCCGAAAATGAGCGAATATGTAAGCTTTTTTGGCAAACTGATGCTTGGTTTCGGAATAGCATTCGAAATGCCCGTAGTTACTTATTTTCTTGCAAAATTAGGCTTAATAACGGATAGAACTTTAATTGATTTTTCAAGATACGCAATTGTGGTTATTTTTATATTAGCCGCTGTTTTAACACCTCCTGATCTGTTTTCTCAACTTGCAATGTCAGTGCCCCTACTGGTATTATACGGCGTATCGATAATAATAGCCAAAGTTGTAAATCCGGAAAAAGAGGAATAAAACTCTTTTTTTATTGCTGCATATTAGTTTATCAATTCAATAAGATTATAAAATTTTTAAAATAACATAGCAAAAAATTCAATACCAATGTATTAGAAAATTAGTGTCAGAGCTATTTAATGGAATTTTGTGCAAATTTTATAAAAAGAAACGTTAAATACAAAATAAATAGTGAATAATGCAAAAAAGTTGGCAATATGCGATTTGCTTATTTTAATACTAAAAAATTTTAAGTCTTCTTGACTAAATTTTTATATATTGTTATAATTATAAAAAATAAAGAGGAGGGACGCAATGATAATCAAAAAACAAGGTGCAAAAATAATACTTGAATTATTAAATAGCAATACAAAAACAATTAAAACCGAAGCTCTTAACAACGAAGCTTTGGAAGAATTGAATTTAAGCGGAGTTATTAGATTTCCAATGCCCGCCATTGTCGAATTTACTTATGGAGGAAGCATTATAGCCGATGTTTTAAACAAAGTAAAAGATAAAATAGAAAAAATAGAAAATTGGAAAGATAGTTTCAAATGGGTTAGCAGCGAAATAATTACAATGATCGAATGCGCTATAAAAAACAATAACAAAACAACAGATATTACAAATGAAGAACTCGAAAAAAGAGGATTTGCAAAAGATGGAGAGCTTACAAAAGAGGCAATTGATTTGTATGAAGCTTATAAAATAATCGAACCGGAACTTGTAATTGATGCAAAACTTGCAAATTTCATCAGAAAATCTCCAACGGGACCGACTGACGCTCATTATCTACCTATTGAAGGGAATAATAAAGATTTACTTGAATCAATGAGACTTATTTCATATTCCATCCCGAGAGGCGAATATTTTACTTTTACCGAATTAGGCCAAGCGATAAAAGAAACATTAACTTATGGTGGATGGGCGAATGAAGGAAGCGTTCTTGATATTTCCATTTTAGAAGATATTGCAAAAGTTGCCGATGGAGAAGAGATTAATTTGATCTCACTTACAAATCTTGAAAGCTTAGGTTATATTCAAGATGTGGATACTCTCACAAAAGCCGGTAAAAAAGCTCTTGAAGTTTACAAAATTTATAAAGATAAATCGGAAAAACCTCTAAAAACATTTGCTATTGAAAATGAAGAAATTCAAACTCTTAAAACAATTCAAAAAATCTGGGATGAAAAAGTGCCTGAAAATCCTGAGGAAACTCCTACATTTGAAGAAATAAAAGCCGAATTAATTGAAAGAAAAATAAAAGAATATAAAAAATTACTTGAAAAATACGGCAGAAGACTTGATGAAATGCCTAAGAAAAAACGAGAAATTGCCAAAAAATACGCTGAAATAGAAGATAAGAAAAAATGGTTCGAAGAAAATTTCGATTTGAGGGAATATTTGTATTCGCTTGAAGCTTTCGGCTTGATAAAAGAGAGTATCGATAAAAACGCTAAGACAGTATATTATATCACGGAAGACGGTAAAAAGGTGCTTGAAGATCAAAATTATGACGAAAGAGCTATCCACAGCTACTCAGTTAAAACACTGGCTATTTCAAACAAACTTTTCAGCGCTCCTAATAAAGAATGGGTAGAAGAAGCTAGACGTGAAAGAATTTTAGGAACATATGAACCTACAAAATCAGGTTTATTTTATGAAGAGCTTGCAACCCATAAAAAATTTCCTTTTGTAACAAAATATGAAATGGATATTTTTAAAATGATTCCGGATAGTGGAATTTCTTGTAAAGATATTTTAAAAGGCGATGAAGAAGAAAAAAGAAAAATTTACGAAGCCATTGACAAATTGGAAGCCAAAGGTTTTATCGAAATATTGCCAGATGGACATATTATTGAAACCCAATACGGAAAAATGATGGATGAAGCTATGAGCGGGGTTCCGGAAGGATTTGGAGCGCCTATCAATCCGATTATATACAGAGTTGTAAAAGCTATCGCCGAAACGGGAAGTATGTATGTAAAAGAGAAAAAAGTTAGAATTTTACCTGAAAATTTAAAAGAATCCATTAAAAAATCATCTTTAAGCAAAGAAAGTTTTGAAAAAGCCTATATTGCCGCAAGAGAAGCCAAATACTTGGGAAGAAACAGCGTAAATGAAGCTGGGCTTCTTATGTTAAAAGCCGTAGAGGTTTTAAACGGCTAATTTTTCAATGTTCCCTTTCTTTTTTACTTGAAAGTGCTAAGTGAGAAATGTAGAGTTATTGGTATATTTGTATATTGGTGTATTGGTATTAAAGGTATTAGAGGTATTAAAGTATTAGAGGTATTAGAGGTTATAGGGTTTTAAAGTAGAAACACTAAATTAATATCAGTGTCAGAGATTGTTTAGTGAGGAGAAGAATAAGTAGGTAATGCTAAATTTAAAACTTAAAATTTGAAACTTGGAACTTTTTTCTTACCTCATCTCTCATTTCTTCTCCCTCATTTTCATATGATTCATTCGCACTCTTCTAAAATCTTATTTATTGTCGAATCATCATAAGGATCGGCGTGAATATTAATTACCCATTTCCTATCAGGATCAATTTCTCTTATTTTTTCTTCAATGTTTTCTATAATGCTATGAGCTAATTTCAGTTTCATATCAGGCGTTAATACCAGATGAACATCCACAAAGTTCCTATTTCCCGCTTTTCTTGTTCTTAAACAGTGATAATCTATTACCAAAGGTTCTTTTTTTATAATTTTTTTTATTTTTTCAACCGTTTCAAAATCAAGTGCTACATCAAGCAAAATTTCAAAGCCTTCCCTGACAATTTCAAAAGCTTCTTTGATAATGTAAATCCCAAGTCCGAAAGAAAGAATAAAATCGACAAAATACCATCCGGTAAATTTTACGATAAAAAGAGATATCAACACTATTCCGTTTGTAACCAAATCAGTTTTATAATGAAGAGCATCCGATTTTATTACAAGATTATTTGTTTTTTTCGCAATATAAACCAAAAAAGCAACCAATCCGGCGACTATAACTATTGAAAAAAACATTACATAAATCGAAGCGTTTATATGCGTAATTATTTCTTTATCTATCATTTTTTTAATTGCTTCGAAAATAATAAACAAACCGCTTGCAATAATTATCAAACCTTCAAAAAGTGCTGCGAGACCTTCGATTTTACCTTTTCCGTAATTAAATTTTTTATTAGGCGAACTTTCCGAAATTTTAAGAGCGATATTATTGAAAATACTTACAAACATATCCATCACGGAATCAAGTGCACTCGCAACAACAGCGACACTTCCGCTTAAAATCCCGACCGTTACTTTCGCAATCGCCAAAACAATACTTACTATAATCGCTACAAATGTAGCTTTTCTTTCTATACTCATATTAATCCTTTTAAAATTTATGAACATATGTTCCAATGGAATTATATTATTTTTATGAGCATATGTCAATATAAAAATATATTAAGATTGTTATTGTTTTGTTATTTATTATTATAAAACTTTAATTTTTAATACCAAAACCAATTAAAAACCTTACATTCCTTCTTTTTTCCTTATCTTTTCCTTATCTTTTCCTCATCTTTCCCATACAAAATTATATTTGTTTTGTGGATTAGTATTAAAACCCTTTTATTCCGTTTTGTAAAATTTTAACCAAAACAGTTGCATAGCTTCCTTTTGGCAAAATAAAGCTCATTTCAAACCAAGCTTTGTTTTTATTATAATTTTTTTCAAGAATTTCAGGGAAAATCCAAGCCATTCTCCTATCCCAGTTAGCAGGGATAAAATCATCGAAATTTTTTTCGATTTCCTCCGCAAAACCTTTTGCCCTCATTGCTTTTTTGCCCGGCAGCAGACCTGTGGGGACTATTTCTTTATTCAAAAACCTCTCGCTCTCGTCTTCTTCAAGATAAAAAAGTCGTCCAAGGGGATAATGTGTCATAACATCCCCTTTTAAAAGCTTAAACGGGTGTTTTTGAGATTTGACAAACTTAATAAGCTCTTTTTCAAAACCTGCATTTAAAAGTTCGTTTTGGCTTAATTCAAAAAGAGAGCTAAATTTTATCCTCTCTTTTAACCATTCATTAAAAAGTTTGGACTGATAAGCGTTTATCAAAAGTTTGTTTAATCTTTTGTTTTTAACGAACTTTTCACCTTCTATTATTTTTTTGCCCTCTTCAAAATTATTTCCGAATTTCCCAAACCTTTGCTCCCCGTAAAAATTAGGAATTCCGTATTCTTTTATATCTTTTATAAGCGAAAAAAGAATTTTTGCCGTTGTAGGTGTTACCTTTTTAAACCTCACAAAAAATTTGTTTCCTTTCAAATGCCCTATTTTAAGCTTGTTTCTGTGCAAATCCTGTTCTAATATTTTAATTTCTCTATCTTGAAATTTATTAATTTCATCCCTGTAAATTCTGGGAATACTAATCCATTGAATTGTCAAACCTTCTTTGTCTTTAAGCCCGGCATAACCTATAAGGTTTTTCGAAATATTCAAATATTTAGCAATTCTTTTAATCATCTCTGGTGTTGTTATATTTTTTTTTCTGATTTTTAACATAAGCCATTCGCCAGTATGAGCGAATGGATAAAGAGGAATTTCTTCTACAAAAAAATTATCTGAATTTTTATTAAAAACAAAATCAAGCGATGTATGGTTGTATATCATTGTTTTCCTTTAATTTTTTTAACACAAAATAGCTTACAAAAACCAACTGAAAAGTATATCCAAAAAGAGAAATAATCGGAATTAAATAAATCGCCGAAGTTATAATTACCAACATCCAAATTTTTAGATTATATTTTTCTTCTATTAATTTAGATTCACAAAAAAGATAAGAACTGTCGAAAACGAGGGGTTTTTTATTTAATATACTCATCATAAATATTTGATAAAAAATATTTACAACCGGCACAAAAATCAAATAAAAAGTAAAAACAAAAATAATTAAAAATATAAAAAAAGCTTTTATAGAAACAAAAACACCTTTTAACGTGTCTTTAAATCCCGGAATTTTTGGTTTTAAATTAAAATGTTTTTCATTTATTCTCAAAACGATTTTATCTATATAAAATGACGTAAATATCCCAAGCGTCGAAATTACGCTAATATAATAAAAAAGCACTGTTAATACAATCCCGCTTATATTACCGGCCGTTTGTGAAAAATGCTCCCCGAAAGGCAGTTGATTTAACAAAAACACAAAAAAGGAAATTATTTTATTTGAAAACAACAAATAAACAAAAAACCAAAAAATCAAATCTATAAAAAAAGGCAAAACAGTATATTTCAAAATTTTGGCATCAAAGAGATCTTTAAAAGCATTCATTTTTTTCCTTAAAAATGGTTTTCCCTGCATAACGAGCGGTATTTTCCTCTTTTAGTTACGGCAAAAATTGTTATTTTTGTTCTGGTTATTCGTGCTATATGTTTAATAGCCGCAATGTTTTTTTTTGGAAAAGTAAAAAGTATTTCATACTCTTCACCGCTGCATCCAATATTTTTATCATAATTTTTCAAAAATTTATATCCGATTTTTGACATTTTGGAAATTCTTTCAAGTTCTTTAAAAAGAGAATCGCTGATATCGCATGCGGCGGTTATGTATTTTGAAGCTTTATAAAAAAATTTATCTCTTAAAAGAGGCTTAATTAATTTTGAATTTTTATTTATTTTACCAAACCTCAAAGCCTCTTTCAAATCCTTTGCACTAGAACCCAATGTTCCCGTAAAAGCCACATATTCGTTTAATTTTGCTTTTCTAAAAACCGCTTTTTTTGTAAATCCTATATGCGTAACGGAAATTGCTATTTTGTTATTTCTTATCGTATCACCACCAATTATTTCGTAATGATATTCCCTCGCCGCTTTTTTAAACCCCTCGGCCAAATTTTTTATATCTTTCAAACTGAAACTTTTAGGAAATCCGACATTTAAAATTGCAAAAACAGGCTTTGCGTTCATAACAATCATATCGCTTATATTAACCAAACTGGCTTTATAGCTTATATCTTCTAAACTCATCCATTCTTTTTTAAAATGCACATCCTCAAAAAACGAATCACTCGCTATTATTTCATTTTCAATTTTACATTTTACATTTTCCATTTTTAACGCCGCCCCGTCATCTCCTATGTAACGGGAGTCAAATTGTTTTATAAAAAATTCCTCTTTCATAAGCTTTCTAACACTTCTTTTTCCCAATTTTTTAAATTCTGTTTTGCCAAAAGCTCCGCTTTTCTTAATTTTTTATATAGTGAGTCTGCTTCTTCAATCTCTTTTCTGCTTGGTTCTCTTCTTACCGCCACATATCCGGCAATTTTTTCCGGTTTATGATAAATTATATTTCCGTTTTCATCAATCGGATCTATTTGAACGATAACCCAATAATATTTCCCGTCTTTTCTCAAATTTTTTACCATCCCTTCCCAATGTTCGCCCCTTTGGATTGTATCCCACATCTCTCTGAATGCAGCTTCTGGCATTAAAGGATGTCGCACAATGCTATGAGGCTTTCCGACAAGCTCGTTTCTTGAATATTTAGTCATATCCCTATAAGCTTTGGAAGCGAACGTAATTATTCCTTTTTTATCCGTTCTGGTAATCAAAGCCCTTGCATCAAGCCCTTCTTCTTTAAAAGTTGCTTCAATATCAAGCGGTTTTACATTAGGTTTTACAGCCATTTTTCCCCTCCTTGAAAGTTATTATTATAATTATACCATTTAAATTATTTAATGATTTTATTTTAATTAATTGGAATACTAATTTGTAAGTATTTTTCAAAAAAGTTTTAATATTTCAATTAAAGAGCGTTTTTTATCTTTAAAATATAAATTCAATAAGAAATCTATCTTTGATTGATCCAATAATTTGTCTCTTTTTAAATAATATCCTATTATTTGTAAAAAATTCCTAGGACTTTTACTAATCACGCTTCTTTCAAAATCAATAAATTTAACATTTTTACCGTTAAAAATAATATGATAATATCTTCCAAGCTGTTTATGAAATATCTTTTTCTCATCAAGATAAAAAGCGGCTTTTAAAGCATATTTTAATGCATCATAGTATTCAGGAGTATTTTGAAGTTCTTTCAAACTTTTCCCTTCAATATACTCCATTATAAAAAATTTTTTATTTTTATAAATAGGTTTAGGAGCGTAAAATCCGTTTAAAAATTTTAAAATTTGCCATTCTTTTCCAATTTCATAATTTTTTGCATATTTTAATGCTGCAATTTCACCCATTTTTAATTTTATTTTATAAACTTCTCCCCTATTTCCTTCTCCTATTTTTTCAATTATTTCAAATTTCATAAACAAAAATTAAATCGAGAGTTTAACTTCCGTTTTGTTAAGATTAATTCCCGTCTCCTCAGGGCTGTTTCCACATGCAACATTTATAAGCTGCGCTACTTGCAAAATCGGTTCGTCATACCCGTCCATCGCTTTATGACATAACGGGCAAGGTGTTGCAACTATATCGGCCCCCGCTTCTTTTGCTCCTGTAAGCGGTTTTATAGCTAATTTTTCTTTTTGTTTAGGATTGGTATAACTTGCATGATATCCGCAACATGTATTTTCGTTTTTATATCCTTCAATAATTTCAACTCCCAAAGGCTCTAATATTTCCTTTAAAATGGTAGGATTTTCAGGATCATCAACGGCAACTTCATTAGGAGCTAATACATGACATCCGTAATAAGGTGCGATTTTAATTCCCGAAATTTTTCTTTTTATTCTTTTTTTATATTCATCAAGCCCCACAAAATCCCTTATTAAATTCAAAGTATGATATATTTTTGCCTCGCCTTTATATTCGAGACCTTCATCGGCAAGTATTTCATTTATCTTTTTTTTAAGCTCTGGGTCAGTGTCAATTGCAAGTTTTGTTTTTGCAATAATCATATAACACGTATTACAAGGAGTATATAAATCAACTCCTTTCTCTTCCGCCAAAGCTATATTTCTTGCATTAAGCCCGTAAACTATTTTTTTGTTTGTTTCATCGATAACTCCACCGCCGCAGCATGCCGCCCTATCAAGCAAAACACCTTCAAGACCCAGATTTTGCAAAAATTTTATTGTGATATCGTAATTATGAACATCCGCTCCTTGAAAACAGCACCCCGGATAAATCCCTATTTTTTTCATTACAATTCCTTTTCAAATTTTTTAATGAATTTTTGATAATCTTCTATTTTTTCAAACGGTTTAGGTCCAAACTCTTCTTCTGGTATACCTCTTTTTCTAAATTCTTTTTCCATATTTTCTTTTATTTTTTCGCCTTCTTCATCATTTAAAGCAATTTCAGGTAAATTAAATTTATCAATCTGGCCTGTTTCAAATACCGTTGCAAACCAAAATTTCGCCCGTCTTGTTCCGATTTTATCTTCTCCTATATCTTTTGCAATTCTTCTGAGTTCCAATATATCCTCCGCAGGCTTTATTCCCTTAGGGCAAGCCGCAAGACACATTTGACACTGAACACAATCCCAAATTCCACTTTTTTCAACAAGATTTATTCTTTCTTCAATCTCCAAACCGTCTCTTTTATCCATTACAAATCTGAAAGCCTTAGTAAGTTGAAAAGGCCCCAAATATTTTTCATCTCCTTCAAGCGCATTGCATTGCCCGTAACAAGCCATACACAAAATACAATCCGTTTGTTTGTCATATTTTGCGAATTCTTCCGGCAATACTAATGATTCGACTTTTGTATTATCCGGAACAACTTTCGGATCTGGCACAAGATAAGGTTTTATCTGTTTGAATTTATCAAAAGCTTCTTCTTGGTCCACCACCAAATCCCTAATAGGTTTTAATGTTTTTAAAGGTTCTATTTTAATTACTCCGTTTTTTATTTTCTCTTTGGCTTGAACTTTACAAGCAAGTGCGGCTCTATTGTTTATAATCATTGCACAGCTTCCGCAAATGGCACTTCTGCAAAAGGCTCTGAATGTAAGAGTTGGATCAATTTTATCTTTGATATGCATCAAAAGTTCAAGCACAGTTAAAGTATCTTCTACCTCAACTTCAAAATCTTGCCAATAACTCTTATTTTCATCGGGGTTATATCTTTTTATTCTGGCTGTGTATTTGATTTTTTCCATTACCAATCCTTTATATTTTCTATAAAAATTTGCTATAATTTCCTCTCTCCCGGTAGCTCAGCAGGATAGAGCGTCGGATTCCTAATCCGAAGGTCGTGGGTTCAAATCCCGCCCGGGAGACCAATTTAAATTAATATTTACGCTCTGCCGGTTCATAAAGAGAAATATCAACTTCACCTTTTTGATAATCAAAACTTCCGTCGTCTTTTTTTCTAATAATTGAATGATAAAGATAATGTTCATCATCTCTTTTTGGATAATCATCCCTGTAAAAGCTTCCTCTGCTCTCTTTTCTATTAAGAGATGCAAAAGCCAAAACATTGGCAATTTCCAATAAATTGAAAAATTCAAGAGTAGATTGCAAATCTATGTTAAATACTTTCGATTTATCCACAACTCCCAAATTTTTATTGGCCCTGTCGATTAAATTTTTTAATTTTTCATAACCTTCGACCATCTCTTTTTCGTTTTTAAACACACCGAAATGTTTAAACATAATTTCACCAAGTTCCACCCTCATATCTCCAAGCGTTTCTTTGCTTTGTTTATTCATAAGTTCACTTATAAATTTTTTATCTTTTTCGAGTATTCCGTAATCATTATTTAAAAAGTTTGTAGCTTCGGCATACCTAACAGCCTCTTTACCTGCAATATGACCGAAAACAACTATATCAAGCAAACTGTTTCCTCCAAGTCTGTTCGCCCCGTGAACACTTACACACTGGGCTTCCCCCGCAGCATAAATACCTTCTATTTCAGTTTCGCATTTTATATTAGTCCCAATGCCTCCCATCGCATAATGAGCAGTCGGTTTAATAGGTATTGGTTCGTTAATAGGATCAATCCCCTCAAAATCTATTGCAAGTTCTCTGATTTGAGGAAGTCTTTCTTTAATTTTTTCAGATCCCAAATGGGTAAGATCAAGATGAACATACTCTCTTCCTTCATCATCTTTGAAACCTCTGCCTTCTCTTATTTCGCCCATAATGCTTCTACTTACCAAATCCCTTGGTGCCAGTTCCATTTTACCAGGAGCGTATTTTTGCATAAATCTTTCACCTTTGTTATTCAAAAGATGTCCACCCTCGCCTCTTGCCGCTTCGGTTACAAGAATAGCCGATTTTCTAAGACCAGTCGGATGGAACTGTAAAAATTCCATATCTTTAAGAGGCAATCCAGCTCTAAGTGCCGCAGCACTGCCATCGCCTGTGCATCCAAGAGCATTTGAAGTATACCCCCAGTATATTCTGCTGTGTCCCCCGGTTGCCAAAATTATAGCTTTTGTTTTAATAAAATTCACTCGACCAGTTGCTATGTTTATAGCGCTAACTCCTGCAACTCTTCTACCATTATGTGCAATATTCAATAAAAACCATTCGTTTAAAAATTTCACCCCTTCTTTTATACATTGCTCAAAAAGAGTATGAAGCATTACATGTCCCATTTTATCCGCACTGTAACAAGTCCTGTCTTTGCTTGCTCCACCAAAAGGACGCTGTGCTATTTTTCCGTTGTTTAATCTTGAAAAAGGAACCCCCATATGCTCCATTGCCCTTATGATCTTAGGAGCCTCGTAACACATATATTTAACAGCTTCCTGATCGGCTAAATAATCACTACCTTTAATTGTGTCAAATGTATGCAATTCCTCATTGTCACTCGGATCAACATTTGCCAATGCAGCGTTAATACCGCCTTGTGCTGCACCTGTATGTGAACGTGTAGGATAAACCTTGCTTAAAACGGCAATATTTAAATCTTTGTTTTCTTTTACAGCGCTCAAAGCCGCATACAAACCTGCTCCTCCCGCACCTATAATTAATACGTCTACATTCATATTATCCCTTTCGTTAGCCTTTTAAAAATTATATCAAATTTGTCCTTTTTTGTTTTAAAATCAATTTAATATAAGAAATTTTTATAAAAAAGTAACAAAAAAATGTTACTTTTAGTTACCGAAAAGCGTGGTTGTATAATAAAGATTCAAAAGAAGTTTTTGAATTTGAAGTTTTAAAATTTTGATATTCAAATAATTTGTCTTTTGGGAATTTTGGAGAATTTCCAAATCATCCTTCGTTGCATCTCCTGCTTTAATGGAATCTTTTGTCGAAGCTATTAAAGAATTATAAATTCTTATATTGTCTTTATAAATATCTATTTTGTCGTTTAAATATTTAATTTCTTTTAAGGTTTTTTTGAAATTATTTATCAATTCCCTTTTTGTCTGCAATATATCAAGATTTGATTTTAGATAATTTAATTTTGCACTTTCGATTTTGTTTTTTGCTGTTATATCCAAAGGGAATGAAATACCAACTCCTATATTATAAAAATTTTGTTTTGAATCCTGAAAAGATATTGAACTATCTGTATAATGAGTTTTTTGATAATTCAAAGAAGCGTTTATAAATACACTAAAAAGAGTATCTCCTACTTGCATTTTATATAAATCGTAATTTATTTTTTTCTGTTTTTGGCTTAAATGGAGTTTTATATTGTTTTTAAGATATTCTTTTTCATTTATTATATTAAAAAGTTTCGTATTGACATTTTTTATATTCATATCGGATATGTTTTTAAATTCATATATAATTTCCTGATTTGAATATTCCAAATCTTTCAATGACAATCTCAAATCGTTCAACGAAAGTAGAGCGTCGTTTAAAAAATTTATATCAAGAGTGCCGTTTTTATATTCTTCTTTTTTTCTTTTTATATCTATTTTAGCGTTTTTGATTTGAAGTAAAATTATTTTTTTGTTTAATTCGTTTATTTTATAATCAATAGCCAAAGAATAGGCATTTTTTATCAAAGTTTTTCTTTGCAAAGCAATATTGTTTAAATTGAAATTTTTTAAAACATTAGCGTATTTTATCGAATAATATATCGCCCCGCTTTTAAAAACAGGCTGATTTAATGTAACGCTGAATGTGTTTGTTATTTGGGTATTTGGTTTTAAAGTATTGTTTTTTGAAACGCTATATTGAAGTATTATCGGATTAATCCATGATTTTTTCGTTATATCGGATTGCTCTATCGAATTTTTTTCTTGAATTTCAAAATTTTTACGCTCCAAATCGCTTAATATGTTTGCAAAAAGCAACAAAGGAATAAATAATAAAACTTTTTTCATTAATTTTTCCCTTTGTTTAATGCAAGTTTTAACCTCTCAAACCCTTCATCAATTTCTTCAAAACTAATAGTAAGCGGAGGCAAAAACCTAACCGAATGACTTCCGGCTTTTAAAACCAACACTTTTTCTTCAAATGCTTTTTTAATTATTTCATCCCTTGTTTTTGTATCTTTTGTTTTCAACGCTCTCATAAGTCCGTATCCCGCCACGCTTTCAAACATCAAAGGAAATTCTTTTGCAATTTCGACGAGTTTATTCTCAAAATATTCTATTCTCTCATCAAGCTTTCCGGATTTTTTTTCTTTTTGTAATATTTCGCAAACTTCAATTCCGGCACGGGTTGAGAGGTAATTTCCTCCAAACGTGCTACCATGATCTCCCGGTTTTAATACATTCGTAAGTCTCGTAACGACTGCTCCGATTGGAACACCCCCTCCAAGACCTTTTGCAAGTGTGATAATATCGGGGCAAATTTCGTATAAATCGCTTGCATAAAATTCCCCTGTTCTGTAAATTCCCGTTTGCACTTCATCTACAATCAGCAAAATATCTTTTTTTTTCAACTCTTTTTCAAGCTTTTTAATCTCACTCTTATCAAACGGATTAACTCCGCCCTCGCCTTGAATAAGCTCAATCATAACCCCGACGGTTTTATTGTCTATTTTATTATAGATATCTTTTATATCCTTTGCATATGTAAACCCATCCGGAAAAGGTCCGAAATATTGATGAAATTTAGGCTGTCCAGTAGCTTTGAGTGTTGAAATGGTTCTTCCGTGAAATGAATTTTCAAGAGTAATAATTTTATATCTTTTAATCTTACCTTCGACTTCCCCGTATTTTCTTGCTATCTTCAAAGCCGTTTCATTTGCCTCCGCACCGCTGTTGCAAAAAAACACTCCGCCTTCCCCGTAATATTTAACCAAAATTTCGGCTAATTTCTCCTGTGGCGGGATTTTATAAAGATTTGAAATATGAATTATTTTTTTAGCCTGCTCGCATATTGCGTTAAAAAGTCTCTCGTTTGCATGTCCTACACTCACAACTCCTATTCCGCTTGTAAAATCGATATATTTTTCATTATTTTCATCCCAAAGAGTTGCGTTTTTGCCTTTTACAAATTTAACGTCAAACCTTGTATACGTATTAAGAAGCATCCGTTTCCTTTTTTGTGTTATAATATCAAAAAAAGAATTAATAATGGCTGAAATTGATAAACAAAAAGAAAAAATCGTTTTTTTTAGAAATTTGTTTTTCTTTTTATTGGCATCGTTGTTCGGGCTAATTGCATTTATTTTTAATAAATATAAAAATTTAACAGATTGGGAATTGTTAATTGTAAATATTGGAGGATTTATATTATTGGTATCAATAATTTTAACAGGAATAAAATTAAAAAAAGAAATTAACAAAATAGGAGAAATTAAATGATTTACGTAATAACATTAATGATAATGGGAGCAATTGCAATATTCAGTGTTTTTTATATATTTAGAGACACTCCTACACATCATAAAAACTAATTTCATACCCGCTTATATCGTTTTTGCTAAAAACCCCTATTTTACTTTCAAACATTTTCAAAAAGCTCAATAAATTCATAAGTTCCTCTTCATCAACATCACCTATTATTACACTAATTTTTTTAGCTTCGTCCATCAAATACAAAATCCCGGCAACTTCTTCAAGCGTGGTGTTATGGTTTTGTATCTCTTTTTTTACCCTTATACCTTTTAAAATTTCGACAAAATCCTCAAATTCGTCTGAATTTTTAAGCTCTTCTTCGTATATTTCGAACACATAAGCAAGTCTTGCTAATAGGAGCGGCAGTTTTTCGCTTGTTTTCGGTATATCAACTTTGGAAAAATCCGATTTTCCGCCTATAACGGCAACATTTTTAAGCAGATTTTTAGGCTTTTTATTATAATAAATCACCAAATCCGATTCTTTTAAAAATTCGCTGTCTTTGTTAGTATAAAAATTATCTTTTTTTCTTATCATTATTTCCCTTTCAAATAAAATTCACGGGATCAACGTCTATTTTAACATCTTTTTCAATACATGGATAAATTAATTTTTGTAAATTTTTGCCTTTAAGCAAAACCTGATAACGATATCTGTTTTTAAGCTTAAAAATCGGAGCTTCACCAAATCCGATTATTTCTTTTTTTTCTCCAATGCAATTTAGAAATTTTTGCATTTTTAAAAACGCCCTCTCTTTTGTTTTATCGGAAAATTCAAGTTTAACCATTCTCGCAAAAGGAGGATAACCAAGCTCTTTTCGCATTTTTATTTCTTCATTATAAAATTCCTCGTAATTTCTGTCGAAAAATTCGGGATTTAACGTAGCGATTATAACTTCCCCGTCTTCTTTTCTGCCTGCTCTTCCTTCAACCTGCCTTGCAAGCGCAAATGCCCTCTCGCCCGCTCTGAAATCGGCTGAATTGAGTAAAAAATCAATATCCAAAACAACTGCAAGTTTTACATCCGGATAATCATGCCCCTTGCTTAACATCTGAGTCCCTATTAAAATATCAATCTTTTTTTCGCTGAAATTTTTGAGAATTTTGTCTAACCTTGTTTTTGAAGTAATAACGTCCCTATCAAATTTTTCTATTTTTGCTGAGGGGAAAATTTTTTCAAGACGCTCTTTTAGTTCACTCGTGCCTATTCTTTCGTTCAAAAATTCATCACTCCCGCATTTTGCGCATACTTTCGGAATCCTTTGGGTATAATTGCAGTAATGACACACAAGTGCTCTTTTTTGTTTATGAACGCTCATTGCAACGTCGCAGTTCGGACATTTAACAGCCTCGCCGCATTTTGCACATATCATATATTTGAAATTCGCTCTTGTAGGAATAAAGATTATAATCTGTTTTTTTTCTTCAAGGATGCTTTTGATTTTATTCAAAACAAAATCGTTCAAGCTATCTACAAAATATCTTTTTTTGTTTGTTTTAAAAAAAGTCCCTTTTAGTCTGAAATGCAAAAATTTATATAAATCACTGACCAAAGGAGTAGCACTTCCAAGCACGACTTTCGCACCCAATTCTTTTCCAAATACAATTGCCAAATCTTTTGCGTTATATCTGGGAGATTTTTCAGATTTATACGAATCGTCGTGTTCTTCATCAACTATTATAAGTCCTATATTTTCAAACGGCAAAAACAAAGCGCTTCTCGCCCCGGCAATTATTTTTATTTTCCCTTCACTTATTTCTTTTAAAATTTTTTCTTTTTTCTTTTTGCTAATTTTACTGTGCCAAATTTCCACCAAATTCCCGAAATGCTTTTTAAGTCTATGTTCCATCTGTGAAGTTATCGCAATCTCAGGCAACAAAAATATAACTTCTTTACCTTCATTTATTGTTTTTTCTATAAGTTTTATATAAATTTCAGTTTTCCCACTTCCAGTATCGCCAAAAAGTATGCAGACATTGTTTTTTTCTAAAAACTCCAAAGCCTCTTTTTGCTTATCTGAAAGATTAATATTGGTTTTTACATTTAACTTTTCATTTTTAATTTTACACTTTTCACTTATATAAAAAAGCCCCGCCGCTTCTCCAATAGAACAGAGATAATACTTAGATATGAATTCTATTATTTTATATTTTTTGTTAATTGAAGAAATTTTTCGAATTATCTTTTTTGTTTTAAAAAAAGGTTTTGAAACTTCATTAACTATAATGCCTTTTGTGGTTTTGCTTTTTATCGGAATTTCGACAATATCGCCCTTTTTTAAAGGCTTTTCATAATGATAAGTGAAAATATTCGGAGTATTTAAAAGTGCAATTTCGTAATATTTCATTCATTTATTTTATCACAATTTTGAGTGCATTCGAATTTACAGTTATCATCAGGATTATTATCGTAATGAAATTTTACAACCATACTGCCGATTGTAGCGTTATAATCCGTTCCGTTTCCATCCCATTTAATATCCCCGCTGTTTTTTTGAATAGGATAAGTTAAAATATTTTCAAAAAGAGTATTATCGGTAGTGCTTTTTTCCAAAGAAGGACAGTGATTAACACCACTGATAATATTCTTTGAGTATTTATTGCCTATCGCAACCCTTATTGCAGAAACCTGAGATTGTAGTTTTTTTATTTTAGAAGTGGTAATGACGGGGAAAAGTCTTGGAATGGCAAGCCCCGCCAAAATACCGATTATTACTATTACAAAAATAAGCTCCATTAATGTAAATGATTTTTTCATTATTTTAACAATAATGTTCCTTTTTCATTATAGCTTCCTGATGAACCATCAGCATTATAACCAGCTGGATTTGCGTCAAAAGCAGTGGCATTTTTATCACCTAATTTAGCAGGTATTTGTTTACTATCTGTTGTTTCTTTATACAAAACAAACATCGGTGATTGATTTGCGTTTCCGTCTTTGCATGCAATAAAATAATTTGCCCCTGCAACTCCTTTATCTGCATAACCTACAATTTTATAAGAATTCGGATCATCACATTGACTTAAATTCATATCTTGAATTTCTTTTGGCATATCTATATATGTAGTCAAATTATTGTCATTACTTCCTTTGTAATATTCCAAATCTGTATAAGATATATTGCCATCTTTTCCATCACTAATTGATTTACTCCATAATGTAGGTCCTACTGTTCTGTTTAATGTTCCGACAAACGATTTTAGATTAGCTTCATGTGCTTGTTGAGAAACACCCAAAAATTTCGGAAGTGCAACTGCCGCTAAGATACCTAAGATAACAATCACAAAAATCAGTTCGATCATAGTAAATGCTTTTTTCATTGTTTTTCTCCTTTATTCTTTTGAGTTATTATATATAATTTAAAAAAAAAGTCAATCAAATTACATAAATTTTACAAAAATTAATCCCTGCTAACTAATATTTTATTATCTTTAAGTCTTATAAGTCGAAAATAAGGAGATGTTGTAGCGGTTCCATCTTTGCAGGTGATATTGTATTCTTCCCCTGCAATTTTAGGATTTGCTATCATTACTGTTTTATATACGCCGTTTCCGCATTTGCTTAAATCAATACTACTTGCATTTATTTCTTTTGGTATTTGGATATATTTACTTAAAAACACCGAATCTTCATTAGAAGCAAGATTTACAATACTTCCGTTTTTGCCCTCACTTATACTCCTTGACCATAAATCTTCTCCTGTTGTTCTATTTAGAGTTCTCACAAAAGAGATTAAAACGGCCTGATGTGCATGCTGACCTACGGCAAAATATCTCGGAATTGCAATCCCAGCTAAAATACCTATTATTACTATAACGAATATTAATTCTATCATTGTAAATGCTTTTTTCATTTTTTCTCCGCTTTTTCAAGTTTTTTTAAAAGCTCATACTCTTTTTTGTTTTTTTCGAGAATGAAAAACAAAAGATCCTTTGGTGTAGGATTTTGAAGTTTTAGCAAATCCGCTTTTACAAACTCCAAAAATTCATCTTCGAGAGAAATTTCAAATTTTTCGCCCATTACATAAAGAATTATGTTTTTTTTCATTTTCCGATAATTGCTTCAATTTTGGCAAGCACTTCTTCAAGTTCCAATTCTTTAAGCGCCATCTGTTCTTTGCATTCCAAAAGTTCCGTTTCTTTTTCTTGAAGTGAACTTTTATAATTTTCAATTTCAAGTTTTATTTTTTCATTTTCTTCTTTCATTTCCTCGTATTTTTTTAGAAGATCATCTATTCTTTCTCCGAGCTTATTTAATATATCCATAATTTCTCCTTTTTACATTTGTTATAATTATAATAAAAAGGAGAGATTTGTTCAAATTAAATTCAAATTTCAAACCAACAGGCGATCAGCCAAAAGCAATTGAAAAATTAAGCGAATGCATAAAAAACAATTCAAGATATAATACTTTAATAGGAGTAACCGGCAGCGGCAAAACTTTTACAATGGCAAACATTATTAAAAACTTGCAAATTCCCACTTTAATACTTACGCATAATAAAACATTAGCCGCCCAGCTTTACAGCGAATTTAAAGAATTTTTCCCAAAAAATCACGTTGAGTATTTTATAAGTTATTATGATTATTATCAGCCAGAAGCCTATATACCAAGGCAGGATTTATATATAGAAAAAGATTCTTCAATTAATGCAGAGCTTGAAAGATTAAGAGTATCCGCCACGGCAAGTTTGCTTGAATACGACGATGTTATAGTCGTAGCAAGCGTTTCGGCGCTTTATGGACTTGGTAATCCACTTGAATACAAAAAAATGGTAGCCAAAATCGCACTGGGGGATGAAATTAACCAACGTGAATTTATGATGAGGCTTCTTTCAATGGGATATACGAGAAACGATAAATATTTTGAAAGGGGAAATTTCAGAGTAAACGGAGAAGTTATCGATATTTTTCCAACATATTTTGAAGAAGACGTTATAAGAATAGAATTTTTCGGCGATGAAATAGATAGAATTTATACAATCGATTATATTACAAAAGAAAAAATTCAAGATATTAAAGAAATTACAATATATGCCGCAAATCAGTTTATCGTAGGGGCAAACAGATTGGCCGAGGCTATTAATTCCATCGAAAAAGAACTCCAAATTAGGCTCAAAGAATTTGAAAACGAAGGCAAAATCATAGAATACCAGCGTCTTAAACAAAGAACCGAATTTGACCTTGAAATGCTCGAAACCACAGGGACATGCAAAGGAATAGAAAATTATTCAAGACACTTAACTGGTAAAAAACCGGGAGAGACGCCTTATTCTTTACTTGATTATTTCGAAATAAAAGCCAAGCCTTATTTGGTGATTGTAGATGAATCACATGTAAGTTTGCCGCAATTTAGAGGGATGTATAACGGCGATAGAGCCAGAAAAGAAGTGCTGGTCGAATATGGTTTCAGATTACCAAGCGCACTTGATAACAGACCATATAAGTTTGATGAATTTATAAATAAAGCCCCGCATTATCTATTTGTTTCAGCAACGCCGGGTGAATACGAACTTAACATATCAACTTGCATAGCTGAACAGATAATTAGACCAACAGGACTGCTTGATCCGATAATCGAACTTTATCCAAGCGAAAATCAGGTTGCAACCCTTTATGACAAGACAAAAGAAGTTATTAAAAAAGGCGAAAAAGTTTTAGTAACTACACTTACAAAAAAAATGGCAGAGGAGCTGCAAAAATACTACTTAGAACTTGGTCTTAAAGTCAAATATATGCACTCAGACATAGACGTGGTTGAAAGAAACGAAATTATAAGAGGGCTTAGAAGCGGTGAATTTGATATGCTAATTGGAATAAACCTTCTAAGAGAAGGTCTTGATTTACCGGAAGTTAGCACGGTAGCAATTCTTGATGCCGATAAAGAAGGGTTTTTAAGAAGTGAAACAAGCCTTATACAAACAATGGGAAGAGCAGCAAGAAATGTAAACGGAAGAGTTTTAATGTTTGCAGGAAAAATCACTGAGCCTATAATTTTAGATGATAATTTAAATGAACTTGAAAAAATAAAAGACAAAATCACAGGCTCAATGTATAGAGCGATTAAAACTACTTTAAAAAGAAGAATAAAACAAAAAGAATATAATAAAATTCACTGTATTACGCCAAAAAGCACCAAAAGGCAGCTTGAAAGATCCTTAAAAGAAGAAGGTTTTGAAGCTATAAGTAAAGAACTTAGAGAAAAAAACAAAATCCCAGCCAAAGAAAAAAGAACTATAATTGCTAAATTAAAAAAAGAGATGCAAGAAGCAGCAAAAATGCTCGAATTTGAAAAAGCGGCAATGCTTAGAGATAAAATAGAAGAGCTTAAAAAAATGAAATAAGGAGAAATAATGATTTTAAGATACAAAAAAGATTTTCCAAAAATCGCCAATTCTGCTTGGATAGCGCCAAGCGCCGATATTATCGGTGATGTGGAAATTGGAGAAGATAGCTCGGTATGGTTCGGATGCGTTGTTAGAGGTGATGTGCATTATATAAAAATAGGTAAAAGAACATCTATTCAAGATCTTACGATGATTCACGTAACACATTTTGAAAAAGAAAAAATAATAGGAGATGGCTATCCAACCATTATAGGAGATGATGTAACAATAGCACATAAAGTTATGCTTCACGGATGCATTATAGGAAATGCCTGTTTAATTGGAATGAGCGCAACCATTTTAGACGGAGCTGAGATAGGGGAAGAAAGCATAGTAGGAGCCGGAGCTTTGGTTACAGGGGGCAAAAAATTTCCGCCAAGAAGCCTTATCTTAGGAAGTCCCGCCAAAGTAATCAGAGAACTTAACGATAAAGAAGTTGAAAAAATTTATCAAAACGCCAAAAATTATGTTAAATATAAAAACGAATATATAAATTTTATAAGGTAAATAATGATTAAAAAATTAGATTTACAAGATTATATAAACAAACTCTCTGCTCTTTTCGCAAGGGAAAAAAGTCATATTTTACAAGGAGATATAAGAAAAAATTTCGAATATATAAAAAAACTTTCAAACAAAGATTTTAAAGCGCCTCCTCAACTAAAAAATCTTGATACGGAGCTTATGCATCTTAAAAAATACGGGGATTTATCACATTCACAAATTTTTGAATTTATAAAAATAATTAATTACTTTTTATATCTAAAATCAAGAAACTGGCAAGACCTCGCTGAATGGTTCGATAAAATCAAAATTCCGGATGAAATTCTAAACCTTACGAAACATTATAATGACAAAGGCGAAGTTATAGGATTTGAAGAAATTGATCTTATAAATCAAAAAATAAAAGAAACAAAAGCCTCAATCAGACAGCAATTATATAAATACATAAATTCTAAAAAACTTGAACCTTTTTTGGTAGACAAACAGATACATCTACATTCAAACGAAGAAACGTTGCTTTTAAGAGGAGGGTTCAATAAAGTTTTGGACGCTGAAATTTTAGGGAGAAGTGCAAGCGGGTTTTTTTATGTATTTCCAAGAGGAATTGAAAAACTTAAAAAAGAACTTGATAATTTAGAGAGCAAAAAAGAAGAAATTTTATATAAAATAGCAAAAAATTTCAGCACTGTTTTAAGAAAATGGTTAAAATTTCTTGAATTTATAAATAATGAGTTTGATAAGTTTGATGCTATTCAGGCCAGAATATTTATGGCTAAAAACGAAAATCTCGAATTTATAATCCTTTCAAAAACAAAAAAAATGTATTTAAGAGACTTTTGTCATCCGGCTTTACATGCGTGCAAACCCGTAAATTTTGAATGGGAAAAACAGGTTTTAATCATAACCGGGGTAAATGCAGGCGGAAAAACCATGCTTTTAAAATCTATTCTCAGTTCTGCTTTTATGGCAAAATACCTGCTGCCTATGAAAATAAGAGAAAATTCCGTAATTCCGCATTTTAAAGAAATAAAAGCGATAATACAAGACCCTCAAAACGTCAAAAACGATATTTCGACATTTGCAGGTAGAATCAATCAGTTCAAAGAAGTATTTCACAAAGAAAACATTTTAATCGGGGTTGACGAAATAGAACTCGGAACGGATGCAAACGAAGCGGCAAGTCTTTTTAAAGTAATAATTGAAGAAATTATGAAAAAAAACAGAATTGTAATAACAACACATCATAAAAGACTTGCAAGTCTTTTGGCTCAAAACGAAGATGTTGAATTGCTTGCAGCAGTATATGACGAAAAAAACCAAAAACCCACATACGAATTCATAAAAGGCACTATTGGCAAAAGTTATGCGTTTGAAACGGCAAAAAGATACGGAATTCCTCTGAATATTGTTAATAAAGCAAAAGAAGAATATTCTGAGGATTTGGAAAAACTTGACGCATTAATAGAAAAATCGGCAAAACTTGAATTTATCCAAAAACAAAAGATAAAAGAGCTTGAAAACGAGCTTGAAGATGTCAAAATGCTAAAAGAATCCCTTATAAGACAAAAACAGCAATTCAATGAAAAAATCAAACTGCAAAAAGAAAAACTTTTAAAAGAATATAACGAAGCGATAAAAAAAGCAAAAGAGGCCTTAAGGGCAAAATCGACAAAAGAAGCTCACAGAAAACTAAACGAAGCCAATAAAATCCGCTCTCTTATAAAAACTCCGAGTGAAGAAATTAAAAAAGAATTCAAAATCACAGATAAGGTAAAATACCGCTCAAATGTAGGTGAAATCGTTGATATCAAAGGCAAAAACGCTCTTGTGGAATTCGATGGAAAAAAACTTTTTATTCCAAAAAGCGAATTGACGCATTATTTAATGCCTCTTAAAAAAGAAGCTAAAATCTATAAGCCCAAACCTTCAAGAGTTGATATCAAACTTGATTTACACGGATTAAGGCTTGAAGAAGCGCTTGAAAAAACCGAAAAATATTTAAACGACGCCGCTCTTGCAGGATTGGAAGAAGTTATTATCTACCATGGATTAGGAAAAGGGATCTTAGCCAAAGGAATTACGCAACTTTTGAAAAATCATCCTCTTGTTAAAGAATTTAAAGACGCCCCGCCCCATATGGGAGGATACGGTGCAAAGATTGTTAAATTGTAGAAAATGAGTGAATGGGTAGATAAGTTGATGAGTTGATGGGTGAATGGATAAACAGGAAGTAAGAAAAAGGGAAGAAGAAAGTTTCAAGTTTTGAGTTCCGAATTTCAAGTTTGAGTTATGAATTTAACACTCAAAGCTCAACATTAAAACTCGACACTAAGCATTTAACACTTCCCACTACTCACTAAACAATCTCTGACACTGATATTAATTTA
>JALVTJ010000056.1:1375-32671 GCA_027036005.1 Nautiliaceae bacterium | reverse complement strand
TTTTGAGTTCCGAATTTCAAGTTTGAGTTATGAATTTAACACTCAAAGCTCAACATTAAAACTCGACACTAAGCATTTAACACTTCCCACTACTCACTAAACAATCTCTGACACTGATATTAATTTAGTGTTTCTACTTTAAAACCCTATAACCTCTAATACCTCTAATACCTTTAATACCCTCTAATATCCATAATACCTTTAATACCTCCACTAATATACAAATATACCAATAACTCAAAACCCAGCACTCAACACTACCTATTTAATACTTCCCACTTGCGTTTTTTTGATACAATTATGTTAAAAAACGGAGGAAAAAAATGGAAAATATAATAGTCGCCTGTCCTCATTGTAAGGCTTTAAATAAACTCCCTAAAAAAGAAAGTTATAAAAAAGCCGTCTGCGGAGTATGTAAAGGTGATTTACTTGATAATAAACCTATACAAATAAAATCACCCGACGAATTCAACAAAATTATTAACTCGGTAAATATTCCTATAATAATCGATTTTTGGGCGGTATGGTGCGGACCTTGCCAGATGTTTGCTCCGACTTTTGCAAAAGTGGCAAAAGAATTTCCTTTAAAAGCAAACTTTTTGAAAGTAAATACCGAAGAAATCCCTCAAATTGCCACACAATTTGGAATAAGAAGCATTCCTACAATGGTTGCGTTAAAAAATGGCAAAGAAATAGACAGAGCAATGGGCGCTTTGGACGAATTTAGTTTTGCTATATGGGTGGATAAAATAATAAATCCTTAAAAAGTAGGACTTAAAGCCTCCTTACATCCTTTTAAAAAGGTATTTTTATTTTGTTTTATGTAATCTTGTGTTGAATCTTTTTTCCATATATTTAAACATTTTTGATTTATTTGTTTTTCATTAAGCATTTTACCAAACAACATACGTTTAATAATCATACCTTCTTGAAAACCTTTTTTATAGGCATAACTATTATTTAAACCTGCAAATAAAAACATAGGTAATAAATATAATATTTTTTTCATTTTTACTCCTTAAATAATAAGCATCGCATCACCGTAACTATAAAAACGATATTTTTTTTCTATCGCCTCTTTATAAAGTTCAAGTGTTTTAGTTCTTCCTATAAAAGAAGCTACCAAAATAATAAGTGTAGATTTTGGCAAATGAAAATTTGTCAAAAGATGATTTACTCTAATAGGCGGATTTTTAGGATGTAAAAACAAATCACACTCCCCGCTTAATTTTTTTACTCTTGCATAATATTCTACTGTTCTGGTAACAGTTGTTCCAACTGCTAAGATTTTTTTATCACTATCAAGTATTTGTGCTGTTTTTTTAGGAATTTCATAAAATTCGCTGTGCATTTTATGCTCTCTTATATCGCTTACCTCAACAGGTTTAAAAGTCCCTGCTCCTACGTGAAGCGTTAAATAACTTTTGTTTTTAATTTTTTTTAAAAGTTCATCACTAAAATGCAAACTCGCAGTAGGAGCCGCTATTGCACCTTCTTTTAATGCAAAAACGCTTTGATATTCGCTTTCATCAAGTTTTTCGTCTCTTCTTTTGATATAAGGGGGAAGCGGCACATGTCCTATTTCTTCCAAAATTTTGACTAATTCCAAAAAATCCAAATTTTTCCATTTTCTATTTTCCATTTTACATTTAAACTCAACCACCCTGCTTCCGTCTTCCAAAAGCTCAATAACCTGAGCTTCTAAACCTTTATCGAAAAAAAGTTTTGTTCCTTTTTTAACTTTCCCTCTGATATAAACTTGAAATTTATTATTAAAAGGTCTGTTTAATAATAGCTCGACTTTCCCGCCGCTTTCTTTTTTCCCGAAAATCCTTGCTTTTATTACTTTTGTATTATTAAAAATAAAATGCATATCATCGGTAAAATCCAAAATATTTCTAAAAATCGTATGAATTATTTTGTCATTTTTTCTGTCATATACCAATAATTTCGCACTATCTCTCGGATTTGCCGGATATTTGGCTATTAAATCCTGCGGTAAATCATAATTATAACTCTCAACCGAAAAATCGTTAAATTCCAATAAGTTTCCTTAATTCCTCAGGTTTTGTGCTATATGCCATAGCTCTTTCTTTTTCTATAATATGATTTGCAACCAGTTGAGATAATATCTGATTCATTGTTTGCATTCCGGTTACACCCTGATTAAGCTGCATTTGAGAATATATCTGAGGTATTTTATTCTCTCTAATTAAGTTTGAAATAGCAGGATTGTTTATCATTATTTCATGTGCAGCTATTCTACCGCCTCCTATTTTAGGAATTAATACCTGTGAAATTACGGCGTTCAAAGCCATGGAAAGCTGTGTTCTTATTTGATCTTGCTCTTCCGCCGGAAAAACATTTACTATCCTGTTTATTGTCTGATCAGCCGAGTTTGTATGAAGTGTTGCAAAAACCAAATGCCCCGTTTCTGCGGCAGTTATTGCGGCACCTATTGTTTCTCTGTCTCTCATCTCTCCTATTAATATAACATCCGGATCTTCTCTTAAAGACGCCCTAAGAGCATTCAAAAAACTTTTCGTATCTCTTCCGACTTCTCTTTGAGAAAAAAGAGACTTTTTATGAGGATGAACATATTCAATAGGATCTTCAATCGTAATAATATGTTTTTTGTAATGTTCGTTAATTTCATTAAGCATTGCCGCAAGGGTTGTAGATTTACCGCTCCCCGTAGGTCCTGTTACCAAAACCATACCTTTTTCTTTTTTTATTAACTGTTTAAAAATAGAAGGAGCATTTAATTCATCCAAACTCAATGGTCTTGGAGGAATTATCCTAAACGCTCCGGCTAAATTTTCCCTTTCATAATAATAATTCGCCCTAAATCTAGCAACCCCTGGAACTTCAAAAGAAAAATCGAGTTCCCAATGCTCTTCCAATGAAGCTTTTTGTTTTTCTGTAAGAACCGAATAACATAATTCAATAACATCTTCGTTTGTAAGCTTTGAAAGGTTTAAAGGTGTTAGTGTTCCGTCAATTCTTAACATAGGTTCCGAATTTACATTCAAATGCAAATCGCTTGCATTATATTGTTTTATTGTTTTTAATAATTGTTCGAGTGTATAAGATAAAGCCATAATAATCCTTATTCTATAATTTTAGGAACAATAAAAAATCCGTCTTTTGTTTTAGGAGCATGAGATAAAACATCATTAATAATTCCGCTGTTTTTTATTTTATCTTCTCTTAAAGGAGTAGAATTTTTTAAAATCGAACCCGCTTCAATATTTTCGGTATCAAGTTCATTCAACATCTCGACAAAAGAAACGATATTTTCCAAATCCTTTGCCATTTTAGATTTATCTTCTATTTCTACCATTGATAAATTTTCTAATTTTGCAACCAATTTTTCATCAATTTTCATAAGCAACCTTTTTTTATTATAATTTTAACAAAAAAGGAAAAATATGGGAATTTTTCAAGAAGCTCAAAAATATATAGTAGGAGGTGTAAATTCTCCAGTAAGAGCTTTTAAAAGCGTAGGGGGTGAGCCTCCTTTTATAAAAAAAGGGAAAGGTGCTTATATTTGGGATATTGACAATAACAAATATTTAGATTTTATTCAAAGTTGGGGACCTTTGATTTTCGGACATTGTGATGAGGAAATAGAAGAAGCTATTATAAAAGCCGTTAAAAACGGTGTAAGTTTCGGAGCCCCCACTCCTCTTGAAGTGGAACTTGCAAAAGAGGTGCTTGAACTTTTTCCTCATTTAGATTTGATTAGATTTGTAAATTCGGGAACGGAAGCTACAATGAGCGCAATAAGATTAGCCAGAGGTTACACTGGTAAAGATAACATTATAAAATTTGAAGGGTGTTATCACGGACATAGCGATTCTTTGCTTGTAAGCGCAGGAAGTGGTGCCGCAACGTTTGGAACTCCAAGCTCTCCCGGAGTTCCTAAGGATTTTACAAAACATACCCTCTTGGCAAAATATAACGATATAGAAAGTGTAAAAAAATGTTTTGAAAACGGTGATGTAGGATGTGTTATTATTGAACCTATCGCCGGAAATATGAGTTTGGTTCCGGCAGATAAAGAATTTTTAAATGAACTTAGAGATCTTTGCAATCACTACGGAGCCGTTTTGATATTTGATGAAGTAATGAGTGGATTTAGAGCAAGCCTTAGAGGAAGTTACGACATATACGAAATTGAAGCTGATATTGTTACATTCGGCAAAGTAATAGGAGGAGGAATGCCGGTAGGCGCATTCGCCGGTAAAAAAGAAATAATGGAAAAACTCTCGCCAGTAGGACCCGTATATCAAGCCGGAACATTAAGCGGAAATCCGGTTGCAATGGCCGCAGGTCTTGCACAGATTAAAAAACTCAAATCAAATCCGGAAATTTATAAATCGTTAGAAAAAAAAGCAACAAAATTAATGAGTAAATTTAGCGATATTTCAAAAGAAAACGAAATTGACTTTCAATACAATATGGTTGGAAGTATGTTCGGATTTTTCTTTAATTCAGTTAAACCTAAAAATTTTGACGATGTTAACAAATCGGACACAAAAAAATATGCGAAATTTCATAACGAAATGCTAAAAAGAGGATTTTATTTTGCACCTAGTGCATATGAAACAGGATTTATATGCACGCCAATGAATGATAATGATATAGATAACACAATCAATGCGTTTAGAAAGATAGTTGAATGTATTAGAGGTTAATAAACATCTAATTACCTCTAATACCTCTACAACATATAATACTTTTAAAACTATTTTAACAGGAGCAAGTATTAAATGGAAAAATATGAAGAATTTGCAAAAGGGAAAGGTAAAATAGGTAAAACAGTTATAGGAGCCGAAAAGCTTTCCCTTGGTATTTCTATTGTTGTAGCTATTTTAATGGGAATAGGTATAGGAATTTGGCTTAAAAAAACATTTCATCAAAACTGGCTTTTATGGCTTGGAGTTTTTTGGGGAATTGCTGCGGCAATTACCAATATTTCTATTGAATATAAAAAATTAAAAAAAGAATTCGATGAAGTAGCAAAAGACCCTAAATATAAAAATTATAAAATCAATAAAGAAGATGATGATTTGGAAAAATATGAAAAATAAAATTAATTTTTAATTCAAATTAAAATTTAACATTCAAAATTAAACTTACGCATTCTTTGCAGCATTTGCCAAATCCCACATAGGTAAAAATATTCCAAGAGCAATTAAAAGGACTATTGCAGCTATAATACTAAGCATAATAGGTTCAATTGAAGATTGCATATTTTCTATAACATCTTCAAACTTATCTCCGTAATACTTAGCCGCATTTTCAAGCATAATATCAAGTTCACCAGATTCTTCTCCCGCACTTATCATCCTTAGAGCAATATAATTTACAATTTTGGTTTCTTTAAATACATCTGCCAAAGGCCTTCCCTGATTAATTCCGGTTATTATGATTTTAATTTTTCTTTTTATTACTTCGTTTCCTATTATTCCTTCGGAAATTTTAAGAGAATCCAAAAGAGGAATACCCGAACGTAAAAGCGAAGATAAAGTTAAAAGAAACCTATGTAGCGTTGCATATTCTATTATTTGTTTTATAAGAAAAGTTTTTAATAATATTCTATCCACTTGATATTTAAAATTAATTGATGTTTTATAAAAAAACATTAAAAGAAATACTATCAAAACAAATATTCCAAACACCAATAATCCGTAATTGCTAAGAACACGCTCAGTTCCCAGTAATATTCTGGTAGGAAGAGGAAGAGTGGCATGAAGTTGTTCAAAAATTGCTTTAAATTTAGGCACAACCATCATTATTAAAACAACAAAAGCAACTACGATAAAAATTAATGTAATAACAGGATATCTAAGTGCTTTTATCATTTTTCTTCTGTTTTGATACATATTGTCATATATATCTGCAAGATAATTAAGTGCCATCACCAAATCACCCGTTTGCTCCCCTAGCCTCACCATTGCCAGAGAAACACCGCCTACATACTCTTCATATTCGGAAAATACGTCCGATAATGATTTTCCACTGTCTATGGCTTCCGCAGCTTTTAAAAAAAGTTCTTTAATTAAACTGTTTTTAGTATTTTCTCCTATATCTTCTAGCGCATCTTTAAGAGAAATTCCAGCTTTTACTAACACCGCTAATTGTCTGATAGAAGCAATATAAGAAGGATAATGAAGTCTTTTTCTTAAAAATTTCGAATTAATTATATCTTTAAAAATTTTTACTTTTTCATTAAAAGGCATTGTAATCTCTTCTATTTTAACAAGAAGACCAGGAAAAGATTTTTTTGCATCGATAATCGCTTCGGCTTTATTTAATGATTTAATAACAAAATCTTGTTGTTTTCCCTTATAAAACATAGATACTTTATAATATTTCATAGCCTTGCCACCCTATAAACTTCTTCTAATGTTGTAATTTGATTCTTTGCTTTAATTATACCATCAAAAAACATTTTTCTAAAACCTTGAGATTCCAAATATTTCATCATTTCTATTCTTTCTTTGTTTTTAGCTATCAAACTTTCTAACTTTTCGTCGTTTAAAAAAATTTCGCTTATCAATGTTCTGCCTATATAACCTGTCATATCACATTTTTCACATCCCATTCCTTTATAAAAAACAGTGTCTCTTGGTAATAAATTTTTAATAGGTTCTATCAGTGCATCGGAAGGTTTATAAGGAGCTTTGCAATAAGGACAAATGGTTCTGACAAGTCTTTGAGCTTCTACTCCCACAAGTGCCGCGGCAACCATATATGGCTCTGCGCCCATATCAATCATTCTGTTAATTGCACTTACTGCATCGTTAGTATGTAAGGTTGAAAGAACCAAATGCCCAGTTAAAGCAGCTTTTATTGCAATTTCAAGTGTTTCGAGATCTCTAATTTCACCTATCATTATAATATCAGGGTCTTGTCTTAAAATAGACCTTAGGGCACTTGCAAACGTTATACCTACTCTGGAATTTACCTGCACTTGTTGAATACCTTGAAGTCTGTATTCGACGGGATCTTCAACGGTTATTACTTTTACATCCGCTTTTGCAATTTCATGTAAAGAAGCATATAAAGTCGTGGATTTACCGCTCCCGGTAGGTCCTGTTACCAAAAAAATACCATTAGGCTTTGAAAGGATTTCTTTAAAATGTTGTAAATTTTTAGGCGTTATCCCTATATCATCAAGCTTTTTTAAAACATTTCTTTTATCAAGAATTCTCATTACAATACTTTCACCCCATATAGTAGGTAGCGATGAAACCCTAAAATCAAAATTATTTTTATCTATTTTTAAAGAAAATCCACCATCTTGCGGTTTTCTTTTTTCACTCACATCCATGCCTGCTTCAAGTTTAATCCTTGAAGCCAAAGCATTATAAATTTCATAATCGAAATCAAGTATTTCTCTAAGTTTTCCTAAAATTCTATATCTAACAACCGCACCATTTTCTTCTGCTTCGATGTGAATATCGCTTGCTCTTTTTTCAATAGCATTTTTAATAATATATAAAATCAGTTGATAAATGGCAGATTCACCTTTGGATTCAGCCCCTTTTAACTCTTTTTTGATATTTGAAATAATTTCTCTTAATTTACTTCTGTTTTCATAAATTTTTATTGCTTTTTGAATATCTTCTTTTAACGCCAGAACAAATTCTATGTTTTTATCATGAAAAAAACGCTTAAAATAAGCCTGTGCATTCCAATCTAATGGATTTTCCATGGCTATTTTTACATGATCTATTCCAACTTCTATCGGAACCGCTTTTGTCTGTTTTAAAATATTAACAGGTATTTTTATATCTCTTATTCTGATATTATCAAGAGAGGTTACATAATTTATTTGTAATTCATCGGCAAGTTCTTGAACATATGTTTCTTTTGAAATTGCTTTCATTTCGTATAAAATATCAAGTAATTTTTTTTGAGGATATTGTTTTTTATATTCATATGCTTTTTGAAGCTGTTGAGGAGTGATTTTTCCTTTTTTTAAAAGTTTTTCACCTTTTACCAATATTTTTCCTTTTTAATAAGTTGCTTATTCTTATAAAAACTCAATATCAATTCATTGGTTTTGATATTATAATTAACTATTACTTTCGTATTGCTAAGATTTAATTCATATGAATTATTATCAACTTTTGGATTTTTTTCTTTTGTTAAATAAAAAATTTTTCCCAAATCATCATTTTCTATATAAGGAATAGTAATATTTTTGAGATTAAATCCATCCTCAATATATCTTATTAAAAAATTTTTTATTGCAAAAAGAGAAATAATATATGTGGAATTTATTCTACCGTCTTTTGTATATCTTAAATTTTTTGCTAAATCCAAAGCATAAACCAAATAATGTTTTTTCAAACACGAATATGCCACAATTGAAAGTAAATCCTCCCTTTTCCCCGCAAATTCATTTATATATTTCCATCTATTAAAACAAAGATATGAATAATAATGATTTTTAAAAAGATAAGGTATTGTTTTATTGCTCAAATTATCAGCATGTAAAAACAATATGAAAACAATTATCAAAATTACCCTCATTTTATTCCTTTTATTTTGTTTAAAAAATTATACCATAGATATGCTAATTTGATATAATTACAAAAAAAGGAGAAATTAATGAGCTTGAATATCTATTACGACAAAGATTGTGATTTGGAAATTATCAAAAGCAAAAAAGTTGCTATGATTGGCTTTGGAAGCCAAGGTCATGCTCATGCATTAAATTTAAAAGACAGCGGTGTCGATGTAGTTGTAGGTTTAAGAAAAGGAAGTAAATCTTGGGAAAAAGCCGAAAAATTTGGTTTTAAAGTTTTACCAGTAAACGAAGCTGTAAAAAATGCCGATGTTGTTATGATTTTGCTTCCGGATGAAATTCAGCCTGATGTATATTATGCTGAAATTGAACCGAATCTTAAACAAGGAGCTACAATTGCATTCGGCCATGGGTTTAATATACATTTTCAATTAATCAAACCGAGAAGCGATTTAAATGTAATTATGATTGCTCCAAAAGCTCCTGGTCATACGGTTAGAAGCGAATTTGTAAGAGGAGGAGGAATTCCCGATTTAATCGCCGTATATCAAGGCGGTGAAGAAGCCAAAAAATTAGCTCTTTCTTATGCAAGCGCAATTGGAGGAGGAAGAAGTGGAATAATCGAAACAACTTTCAAAGACGAAACCGAAACGGACCTTTTTGGTGAACAAGCCGTTCTTTGCGGAGGTGTTACAAGCCTTATAAAAGCAGGATTCGATACATTGGTTGAAGCAGGATATGCTCCTGAAATGGCATATTTTGAGTGTATGCACGAATTAAAACTTATTGTCGATTTGTTATATGAAGGTGGAATGGCTACAATGAGATATTCCATTTCAAATACAGCGGAATACGGAGATTATGTTAGCGGTCCAAAGGTCGTAGGAGAAGAATCAAGAAAAGCTATGAAAAAAATACTTAAAGAAATTCAAAACGGCAAATTTGCAAAAGATTTTATCCTTGAAAGAAAAGCCGGATATGTCAGAATGAATGCAGAAAGAGCTTTAACAGAAAATTCCTTGCTCGAACAAACCGGTAAAAAATTAAGAGCAATGATGCCTTGGATTTCAAAAAACAAATTGGTAGATCAAAATAAGAATTAATAATTCTCTTAAAGAGCTCCATTGAGCTCTTAATAGAAAATTATTAGAAAAATTAAAAAATTAGTAAATCAAAGGAAAAATATGCCAGAAGTCATTACTATTACAAGTGGTAAAGGCGGAGTCGGAAAATCGACCACAACCGCAAATGTTGCCACTGCTCTTGCATTGAAAGGGAAAAAAGTTATAGCGATAGATTTTGATATAGGTCTTAGAAATTTGGATATGATTTTAGGGCTTGAAAACAGAATAGTATATGATGTTGTCGATGTAATGGATAAAAGATGCAATTTAGCTCAGGCTATAATTAAAGATAAAAGAACACAAAATTTACATTTTCTACCGGCTTCTCAAACAAAAGACAAAACCGTTTTAAATAAAGAAAAAGTTGAAAATTTAATAAACGAATTGAAAAAAGATTTCGATTACATCCTAATCGATTCTCCGGCCGGAATTGAGAGTGGATTTGAACATGCTATCTATTTGGCCGATAAAGCACTTATTGTTTCAACCCCTGAAATTTCATCTGTTAGGGATGCAGATAGAGTTATAGGAATAATCGATGCAAAAAGCAAAAAAGCTCAAATTGGAGAAGAGGTTGAAAAATATATTGTAATAAATAGACTAAAACCTGAAATGGTTGAAAAAGGAGAAATGCTCTCAACCGAAGACGTTTTACATATTTTGGCTTTACCCCTTATCGGAATAGTTCCTGATGATGAGGAAATTGTAAAATCTACAAATCTTGGAGAACCTGTTGCCCTTAATAAAAATTCCCTTGTTGGAGAAGCTTACAGAAGAATTGCAAAAAGACTCGAAGGCGAAGATGTAGAATTTTTGGATTTAAAAACAAAAAAAGGATTTTTAAATAAATTAAAAGGATTTTTTAAATGAGTTTTTTTGATATTTTTAAAAAGAAAAAAAGCAAAGATGTTGCAAAAGACAGATTAATGATGATGCTTGCATACGAAAGAGCTCATACACAAATAGACAACTTGGATGAAATGAAAAAAGAGTTGATAAATGTTGTAAAAAAATATCTTAATGTTAAAGATATTCATATTAAAACTTCTTCCAATCAAGATATAGAGACATTGGAAGTGGAAATTTTGCTTAATAAATGAAAAAAAAACGCTCCTCATCCAAAAAGAAAAAATCCGTTTTTTCCTTTCAAAAATTAATTATTTTTATTCTTATAACAGTAATATTAATTTTAATTGGTTTTATAGGAGGATATCTTTTAAATGAAACCAAATCGCAAAAAGAGATAAAAAAATATCAAAATACATTGCAAATTTTACAACAAAAAGTAAATGCTCTTTCAAAAGAAATTAAAAAAGCAAAAATACAAACTAAACCTGTTATAAGAAACTCGGAAATCTTAGATTTAATAAATCCTTATGAAAAAATAAATGAAAAAAAATCCAATACCTCCGCTATTAATCAAAAATTTTCCATTAAAAAACCCAAACTTGTAATAATAATAGATGATATGGCATTTAAATACGAAGTAAATCTCATAAAACAAATCCCTTATCATATAACTCCTTCTTTTTTCCCTGCGACAAAAAGACATCCTTTTACACCTCTTTATGCAAAAGAATTTCGCGATTATATGGTGCATGTTCCTATGCAAGCTTTTAATTACGCACATCCTGAGCCTAATACCTTACAAGCAAATAGTTCATTTGCAACGATTCAAAACAGAATCAATATAATAAAAAAAGAATTCCCAAGGGTAAAATTTATAAATAATCATACAGGCAGCAAATTTACTTCCGATTTTTCGGCAATGAGCAAACTTTTTGAAGTTTTAAAAGAAGATCATTTGGGTTTTGTGGATTCAATGACAACACGTTTTTCAAAATCGGAAGAAGTTGATAAAATATATAAAATACCTTTATTTAAAAGAGATATTTTTTTAGATGATAAAGAAAATCCCGAATATATAAGAAATCAACTAAAAAAAGCAATAGAAATAGCAAAAAAAAGAGGATATGCCATAGCAATAGGACATCCTCATAAAATCACACTTGAAACACTTAAAAATTCAAAAGATCTCTTAAATCAAGTTGATGTAATTTATATTGACGAATTGGCGAAATATGCAAAAAATCAATATAAATAATTTCGAACTTTTCTATAAAGGCAATTTAGAACTTTTAAATAAACCCAAAATCGCAATTGTAGGAAGCAGGAGAGCCAGCAAATATACAAAAGAAATTACGTTTTTGCTGGCAAAAAAACTTTCTCAAAAATATGCAATAATAAGCGGAGGCGCACTCGGGGTTGATACAGAAGCTCATAAAGGGGCTTATCCTAATACTATTTTTGTATCTCCTTCATCGCTTGATTTGATTTATCCCAAATCAAATGAAACATTAATTAAAAATATTTATAAAAACGCACTTGCTCTAAGTGAATATGAAAAAAATTACAAACCTTACAAACATACATTTCTTCAAAGAAACAGAATAATCGTAGCTTTAAGTAAAGCTGTGATTATTGCCGAAGCAAATCTTAAAAGCGGCAGTATGAGAAGTTTCGAATGGGCAAAAGAATTTGGCAAAAAAGTTTATGTTCTCCCGCATAGAATCAACGAAAGTTCAGGAACAAGATATTTGGCGGCTACAAATCAAGCTGAGGTTATCTGGAATATAGATGAATTTTGCAAATCCTTAGGGATTGAAAATAATCAAAAAATTTTAAACTTAAACGAAGCGCTTAAAGAATACGGTACTCAGCTTTATGAAATGGAAATTGAAGGGAAAGTTATAATAAAAAACGCAAAAGTATATTTTAATTAATGGAGAATGGAAAATGAAAAATGAAAAATTTAAGGGGTCCCCACAAAATTGCAAAATTTTATGTAGCACTATTTCTCACCCGTTTGAACCTATTATTTTTAAATCAAGCGAAATTTTCATCCTCGGAACTTTTCCCTCCATTAAATCCTTTGAAAACAAATTTTATTACGGACATCCTCAAAATCAATTCTGGAAAATTTTAAGTATTATTTTTAATGAAAATCCTCCAAAAAGTATTGAAGAAAAAATCACTTTTTTAAAAAAACATAAAATTGCACTTTGGGATGCAATATGTGAATGTAAAAGAGAAAACGGAAATTCAAGGGATGATAATTTAACTGATATAAAACCTTGTCCCATAGATAAATTACTTATAAAATACCCGAATATTAAAAAAGTAGCCGTAACTTCAAGAATTGCCGAAAAAATCATAAAAAAATATTTTCAAAATTCTCCTCTCTCAATTCTCCACTCTCCAATCTATTTACCAAGCCCAAGTCCTCTTAATGCAAGAATGAATCCAAAACAAAAGGCTAAAATATGGAAAAAATTATTGCAATTGACGTAGGACTTAAAAGAATAGGCATAGCCTATACCCCTAATGCTTCTGTCGTAGTGCCTTTGCCTGCGATAATACGTAAAAACAGAAATCAGGCTGCAAAAGAAATCGAAAAAATTTTAAAAGAATATAATGCGGATATATTAGTTGTAGGGCTTCCAATGACAAATGAAGAGATGCAAATAAGAATAAAACATTTTGTCAATTTAATTGATTTTAAGGGGAAAATAGAATTTGTGGATGAAAGCTACACAAGTGCCATTATCGAAGAAAAAATGAAAGGCAAAATAAAATACAAAAGAGACGGAAGAGTTGATAGTTTGGTGGCTAAGATGTTGCTTGAAAGGTTTTTAGCCTCTCGTAAAAAAAATTAACAAATTCGCTTTTTTTAGCCAAAAAACCGGTAATATTATCAAGTTCCGTTTTATGTTTGTTTTCAAAATCTATTTGCATACTCATTTTACTTTCATAAGGAATATTCAAAGCCTGTTTTATGACTTTTTCCTTTTCATCCTTTAAATCTACTCCGTAATTTCGTGCGATTTTTATCACTTCGTCCAAAAATCTATCAACTTCATCTCTTTTGTTCTTCATCAACCAGCCGGTTGGTTTGGCATAATAGCTTTGTAAAGTGGCGAATGTCGAAATAAAAAGATACTTTTTCCATATATCATTATCTATCTCTTTTGAAAATTTAATTTTTAATTCGCAGTTTTCAAATACTTTTTTTAATTTTTCATCATCTTCAACGCACATATAAAAAAGAGACGTTTTTTTGTGAATAATTCCGTTTTCTTTGTTTGAAAGAATATAAATGCATGCCTTTTTGTAATTAAATTTTTTAAATTTTTCAAAATGTCCTATTCCGTTAAGAACCGGCACGACAATTGAGTTTTCATTCAAATATTCAGGCAATATTTTTATAATATCATTCAAATGATAACTTTTAGTAGTTACAAAAATAACATCATATTCGCCTTTTAACTTATTAAATTCTATCTCCTCAATTTTTTCCACATCTTTTATTTTAAGTTTTTCAACTTCTCCCCTGCTGCCTAAAACACTTACAAATTTTCCGCATTTTTTAAGTCTGTAAGCTAAATATCCCCCAACACCCCCAGGTCCTATAATTAAAATTTTCATTTTCTACTCCTAAATTTTTCTGCTAAAATCACTCCAAAAGCTATCCCTAAAAATAACACTATCCATAATAATTCACCGATCAAATCTTTCATTTTCACTTTTCTTTTTTAATTTTTCACTTTTTCAAGCACCACTCCGCATTCCATATGCTCGGTATATGGAAACTGGTCAAAAAAAGCAAACGCTTTTATTCTTCTTTTTTTAGTCAAAGTTGTCAAATCTCTTTTTAAAGTTTGAGGATTACACGAAATATAAATTATATTATCAAAACCGTTTACAAATTCCCTTGATTTATCATCAAGTCCGGCCCTTGGAGGGTCTATTAAAACATTTTTCAAATCATAAGAGGCTAAAAGAGGTGAATTTTCTTTTTTTAAAGCACTAAATTCAGCTGCACTCATTGCAAGAAACGTTATATTTTTGGCATTATTAATTTCTGTATTGTAAGTAGCGGCTTCAATAGATTCTTTATTTATCTCCGTAGCGATTACTTTTCTAAAATTTTTGCTAAGAGGAACGGTAAAATTCCCGTTTCCACAATATAATTCTACTAAATCGCCTTTAAGATCTTTTGTATTTTGCAAAACCCATTCTATCATTTTTCGATTAATTTCTCTGTTTGGCTGAGAAAATGTGTTTTCAATAATTTTATATTTGTAAATTTTATCGTTGATTTTCAGCTCTTCTATTAAATAATTTTTATCAAATACAAATTTTCTGCCTTTTTTTCTTATGATAAAATCGATTTCGGGAAATTTTTCTTTTAATTTTTTAATATCTTCTGCAATTTTTTCATCGATTTTTTTATGATAAATCAATGTAACAATAAGCTCCCTTTTTGAATTGCTTAAAAAATCAATTTCATAAAGCTTAAACCTTAAATTTTCATTTTTTTCTATTTCCGTAATAAGAGGATTCATTACATTATAAATAGCCTCATCCACTATCGGACAATTTTCAATAGGGATTACCCCTCGTCCCTCTTCTTTTCTTTTTCTCATAGCATAAAAACTTTTTTCGCCTTCATGCCATATCCTAAATTCAGCCCTGGCTCTGAAATGCTCGTCTCTTCCGTAAATTATTTCAAGCTCAGGCATATCAAATTCGTCAAACATCTCTTTTAAATTTTCACTTTTCATTCTTAATTGTTCATTATAAGGCATTCGCCATAAAACACAACTTCCGCATTTCCCAAAACTTTTACATACCATAAACAATTCTCCTATTTGATATAAATATTTTCATTTTAATTTGAACTCAAATTTCTCTTATAAATTTTTTATCTACCCATTAACTCATCCACCCATTAGCTACTTAAAACTCTGAACAAGTCCCATAACCACCAAATCCCATCCGTCAACCAAAATAAAAATAAGAATTTTAAAAGGCAAACTTATCATCACTGGCGGTAACATCATCATACCCAAGCTCATAAGAATGGAACTTACAACCATATCGATAATCAAAAAAGGCAAAAAAAGCAAAAATCCTATTTCAAATGCCGTTTTGAGCTCGCTTACCATAAAAGCCGGCACCAAAACGGTTAAAGGAACATCATTTATCGTTTTAGGATTTGGAAGATGGCGAATTCTAAAAAACAGTGCCAAATCTTTTTCTCTTGTATTTTTTATCATAAACATTTTAAAAGGTTTTATTGATTTTTGTATTGCCTCTTCATAACCTATTTTTTCTTGCATATAAGGTTTTATTCCTGTATCATAAGCTTTTTTTGCATACGGTTGCATTATAAAAAACGTCAAAACAAGCGCCAAAGAAACCAAAAGTGTCGTAGGTGGGGATTGAGGTGTTCCGAGTGCTTGTCTTAAAAAGCCGAACACCACAAGTATTCTGACAAAACTCGTAGTAACCAAAACAATACTCGGTGCCAAAACCAAAACAGTCAATAAAAGCATAACATTTAGCGTTGTAACAAGTTCTTTTGGCGAGCTTGGAGCGCTTAAAGATAAATTAATAGTTGGAATTTGAGGAGCTGCGGCATAAACCAAAACGCCTAAAAGAATAAAAAATACTAGCTTTTTCATTTTTTAATTTTATCTAAAACCGATTTTTTTATTTGCTGTTTTTGTTGTGTAGCAAAAAACCATATTTCAACCCTTCTATTTTTTGCTCTGCCCTGAGGTGTATCGTTACTTGCAATAGGATGATATTCCCCGTAAGCCGCAGCACTTAGTTGTTTGGGATTAACCCCGTTTTTAATCAAAATTTTAAGCACACTCAAAGCTCTTGCGGCACTAAGTTCCCAATTGTCCCCGTATGGAGAAGTAGGAGGTGGAGGAGTATTGTCTGTAAAACCTTTTATTTGTACTTCTATATTTTTAGGCAAATATTCTCTGATAATCAAAGCAATTCTTTTTAAAAACAATAGTGTATCTACATTTGTAATTTTAGCACTGCCCGGAGGAAAAGTAATATCTGCCGGAAGTCTTATAAAAAATCCTTTTTCACCTTCTTCAAGAACAATACTAGCTCCTTTTCCTCCTTTTGTAAATTGTTTAAATTCCGATATTGCCTGTGAGAGTTTGTTAACGGTTCTTGCCGTTTCTTCATTTTTTTCAATAGGAGTGGCTTTCATTATTCTTTCGTGGGATATTTCCGTTTGAGTTCCGCCGTTTAAAACACCAAGAGATCCCGCAAGTGAGCCTATGGCTTCTTGAACTTTTTTGGCATTCATTGTAGACATAGACAAAAGCAAAACGAAAAAACATAAAAGAAGACTCATTAAATCCCCGAATGTTGCCAACCACTCTGGCATACATTCCGGACATTCGCATTTACATTTTTTAGCCACTTTATTCCTTATTCAAATTGTGATTTTCTTTTACTAGGCGGCAGAAAACTTAACAGTTTTGCTTCAAGCGTTCTAGGATTATCTCCCGCCTGAATTGACATTATCCCTTCAATTATCATTGTTTTTGCTAAAATTTCATCATTGTTTCTTATTGCAAGCTTACTAGCAACAGGGTTACCTATAATATTACCTATCATTGCACCGTAAAGTGTCGTAAGCAAAGCAACAGCCATTGCCGGACCGATTGAACTAGGATCTGACATATTAAGAAGCATAGCAACAAGCCCGACTAATGTTCCGAGCATTCCGAAACCACCAGCAAGCCCCGACCAAGTGCTAAAAATACTAGCCATTGATTTATGTCGTTCATCCATTTGTTCCAAATCTATTTCTAATAATTCTCTAATAGTATCGGGTTCATTTCCGTCAACCGCCATTGAAAGACCTTTTTTTAAAAATTCGTCTTCTTCATTAGCGGCAGCGCTTTCAAGAGAGAGTATCCCGTCTCTTCTTGCTTGTGTTGCATAATCTACCAGTTTTTTGATTAATTCTTCGTAATTAGGCTGATAAGAAGGTTTTATAGCAATTAAAAATACTTTTGGAAATTTTGCCATCATATCCATTTTATATGATATTAACAATGACATAATAGAACCTAAAATAACAATTAATACGGATTGAGGGTCGATATAAGGCCCTATTCCAACCCCCATTGCCATTGCGGCAATAATAAGACCAAGCGCTCCAACTATACCTATAACGCTAGCTAAATCCATTAAAGAAGCCTTTTTTGATATAATTGTAACAAAAAAAAGGAAATTTGTATGCCTCAGATAATTATTCTTGCTGCCGGCAAGGGAACAAGGATGAAATCCAAAATCCCTAAAATTCTCCATACTCTTTGCAATAAAGCGATGATTGAATACATCATAGAAGAATCATTAAAAGTTACTAAATCGGTAGATATTGTTTTGGCTCATAAATTCAAAGAAGTTAAACAAAAAATTCAAACATACAATATAAAAATACATAAACAAAACCTTGAAAAATTTCCGGGAACAGGAGGAGCACTGATTAGTTTAATGGAAAATGGAAAATTTCATCTCCCAAGTGAAAAATTAAAAACGGCAAAAAAAACTAAAAACGCAAAAGTGCTAATTTTAAACGGGGATATGCCTTTAATTACCTCAAAAGAGATTAAAAAATTTTTTGAAATTGATGCGGATATTGTTATGAGCATTATGAAACTCGATAACCCGGACGGTTACGGACGTGTATTAATTGAAAACGGTGAAGTTAAAAAAATAATCGAGCAAAAAGACGCAAGCGAAAACGAACTTAAAATTCCTTTCGTAAATGCAGGAGTTTATTGTTTTAAAAAAGAGGTTTTAGAAAAATATATTCCGCTTTTAGACAATAAAAACGCACAAAAAGAATATTATCTTACAGACATTATAGAAATGGCGGTAAAAGATAATTTAAAAGTTAAAGCCCTTGAAGTAAAAGAAGAAGATTTTAAAGGCATTAACTCTAAAAAGGATTTGGCCGAGGCTGAAAGAATTATGTGCAACAGAATTAAAAACAGATGGATGCAAAAGGGAGTTATAATGAGACTGCCCCAAACGATTTTCATCGACGCATATAGCGAATTCGAAGGAGAATGCGAGATTGAGAGCGGATGCATTATCAAAAAAAGCAAAATCATTGAATCCAAAATAAAAGCAAATAGTGTAATTGAAGAAGCGATAATCAAAAAAAGCGAAATAGGACCAATGGCAAGAATTAGACCTAAAAGCGAAATAATTGAAAGTAAAATAGGCAATTTCGTAGAGGTTAAGGCAAGCAGACTAAATGATATAAAAGCCGGACATTTGAGTTATTTGGGCGATAGCGAAATAGATTCCGGAACAAACATAGGAGCAGGAACAATTACTTGCAATTATGACGGCAAAAAGAAATATAAAACAAAAATAGGCAAAAACGTATTTGTTGGAAGCGACACACAGCTTATCGCTCCCGTGATAATTGAAGATGATGTCCTAATTGCTGCCGGAAGCACCGTTAATAAAAACATTCCGAAAGGTTCTCTTGCAATAAGCAGGGTCCCTCTTAAAATCGTTAAAAATTTTTATTACAAATTTTTCAAGGAAAAAGATGAATAAACTCTTTTTAGGCGATACATTTGAAATACTCCCCGTTTTAAAAGACGAATCGGTGGATTTAATTTTTATTGACCCTCCTTATTTTATGCAAACAGAAGGGAATTTGATAAGAAGCGAAGGGACTTTTTTCGATGGAATAAATGAAGAGTGGGATAAGTTCGGCTCTTTTGAAGAATACGATAATTTTACGATTAAGTATTTAAAAGAGATAAAAAGGATAATGAAAAAAAACGCATCTTTATGGATAATCGGCTCTTTTCAAAATATATATAGAATCGGAAACATTCTTCAAAATCTCGGATTTTGGATAATTAACGATATTATTTGGAAAAAATCGAATCCAACTCCTAATTTTAAAGGCACTCGTTTTACAAATTCTCACGAAACTCTTTTATGGGTAGTAAAAAACAAAAACGCAAAATATACCTTTAATTACAAAACAATGAAATATCTAAATGGCGGCAAACAGATGGGAAGCGTATGGGAAATTCCTATATGTGCCGGTAAAGAAAGAGTTAAAACAAACGGCAAAAAAGCCCACCCAAGCCAAAAACCCGAAAAACTGCTTGAAAATATAATTTTGGCTACTTCAAAACCGAAAGACGTTGTTTTAGACCCGTTTATGGGAGTTGGAACAACACCGGCAATTGCAAAAAGACTTGGACGCAAGTATGTCGGAATCGAAAAAGAAAAAAAATATTTTGATCTGGCAAAAAAAAGAGTGGAAGAAGAAAAAGTAGTGGAAAATCCACTTTACAAAAATGTTCTTGATATAAAACCTCCGAAAGTAAAAATTACAGATATGATAAAAAAGGGCTATTTTAAAGAAAATGAAAATTTTTTAGATAAAGATGAAAATTTTATTTTTAAACTTGATAAAAACGGAAAATTGCAAGGCAACTCCATTCATAAACTTTCAGCCGAACTTCAAAACAAAATAAACTTTAACGGCTGGGAATATTGGTATGTCAAAAGAGATAATAAATTAGTCAGTATCAATAAGATTAGAAAAGAATATTGGAAAAAGGAAACGGGATATGAACATATTAATAGGTGTAACAGGCAGTATTGCCATATATAAAACATGCGAGCTAATAAGGCTTTTTGTCAAAAACGGTGATAATGTGAGAGTAGTAATGACACCTTCGGCTGAAAAATTCATAACCCCTTTGATTTTCGAAACTCTCACAAGAAACAAGGTCTTAACCTCAAAAACGGAAAGTTGGAGCAATGAACTTAACCATATAGATTTTGCAAAATGGGCAGATATTTTCATCATTGCTCCTGCAAGCGCCAATACCCTTAATAAAGCCACAAACGGTATTGCGGATAATCTGCTTTTGCAAATTTACCTTGCAACAAAAGCTCCCGTTCTTTTTGCACCGAGCGCAAATACGAATATGTATTTGCACCCTACCACACAAAAATCGATAAAAACTCTAAACTGCATAGAGGCAAATAGTGGAGATCTTGCATGCGGAGACAAAGGCATCGGAAAAATGGCCGAACCTAATGAAATTTTTTTAAGGGCTTTAAGAGAAATAAACAAAGAGGTGTTTTGGAAAAACAAAAAAGTTATTATTACAGCAGGAGGAAGCATAGAAAAAATAGACGATGTCCGATTTATAAGCAATTTTTCAAGCGGAAAAATGGGAGAAGCCCTTGCAAAAGCCTTTTATATAAAAGGAGCCGAAGTTACACTTATTTCGAGCAAAGAACATAATCTAACCAAAGAGATAAAACAGATAAAGGTTATTTCTGCAAAAGATTATTTTGATGCAATTTTAAAAGAAAATCCTGATTTTTTAATTATGGCTGCCGCCATTGCCGATTATAAACCGAAATATACCCCCGGAAAACTGAAAAAAGAACAAATAGGTGATAAATTAACTCTTGAATTGCAAAAAAATATCGATATTTTAAAAAATCTAAAAGAAAAAAATTTCAAAAAAGTAGGTTTCAAAGCCGAAAGGGATGAGAAAAACGCTCTAAATTACGCTCAAAAAACATTGATTGATAAAAATCTTGATGCTATATGTTTGAATCTTTTAACAAAAAACGATTTCGGAAGCGATGAAAATGAAATAATATTTATTACAAAAGATAAAAAAAGAGTTTTCCCTCAGCAAAAAAAAGAAGAAATTGCTTTTAAGGTAGTTGATGAGCTTAAAAATATCTGATGTGGGAAAAATTTTAAAAACACTTAACCGATTCGAAAGCATAGGAGAATTTAATGAAAACTTACCTTTGAAAATAGAAATAAAAAAACAGCTTGACGAATATAATTATTTAATAAACCTCGGAAATAAAAAAGAGATAATTTCCAAAAGTTTTGTAAAACTAAATCCCGGCAAATATTTTGCATTTGTAAAAGAAAGCGGAAACAAAATTAAAATTACCGACTTAAAAGAATTGCCGAAAATCCTCTCTTTTTTTGAAAAAATAGAAATTAAAGAAAAAAACATAACAAAAGAAGTGATTTTAAAACATCTCTCAAATGCAATCAATAAAAACGAATTTATATTTTTTACCAATATGTTACTTGCATTGAATCAAAAAATTTATCATTACATTGATAAAGAAAAAAAAGCGCTTATTCAATACAAATATAAAAAAAATAAGATAAAATTTTATGCACTGTTTAATAATCTCGGAGAAATAGAAGGGGAATTGTATCCAAACAGAGTGATAATCTATTCTCCCTTTCAAAACAGTTTAAATTTAATCAAAGAATATTCCAATACGATTCGTTTTGAAGTTATAACCGTTTTGAAAAAAGAGATCAAACCTCTTTTTGAATTCAAAGAAAATTTAATAGATTTAAAGGCTTAAATATATGCATCTTGCTATAATAATGGACGGAAACGGAAGATGGGCGGAAAAAAGAGGACTAAAAAGAGTAGAAGGACATAAAAAAGGTGCCGAAGTTGTTAAAGAAATAACCGCTTACTGCGCTAATAATCCGGAAATCGAAATTTTAAGTTTATATGCCTTTTCTACGGAAAATTGGAAAAGACCCAAAATGGAAGTTGATTTTTTAATGAAACTTCTTGATAACTGGCTTAAAAAAGAGCTTGAAACATATATAAAAAACGACGTTAAATTCGAAACAATAGGAGATATTTCAAAATTTAGCGATAAATTGAAAAAAAGAATAGAATACACAAAAGAAAAAACAAAAAACAATAAAAAACTAACGCAAATTTTAGCGCTTAATTACGGAAGCAGAGATGAAATCACAAGAGCGGTTAAAAAATTGATTTCAAAAAATGAAGAAATAACACCTGAAAACATACAAAAAAACCTTGATATTTCAAGAGATGTGGATTTGCTTATCAGAACAAGCGGCGAAATTAGAATAAGCAATTTTTTACTATGGCAAATCGCTTATGCGGAAATGTTTTTTACAAAAACTCTATGGCCTGATTTTAATACTAACGAACTTGAAAAAATAATAAACGAATTTAAAAAAAGAGAAAGAAGGTTTGGGGGAATATAAAAAAATGTAATGTAAAATTAAAAATGAAAAATGGAGGAATTTTGAATTTCAAGTTACAAGTTTCAAATGAAGAATTATAAATTGAAAATGAAGAATGGAGAATAAAAAATGGATAATTTAATAGTTTATATTTTTATTTTTATTTTAGGATGTGCAATCGGAAGTTTTTTGAATGTTGTAATTTACAGAGTGCCTCTTGGAAAAAGTATAATTTCGCCTCCTAGCAGTTGCCCTAAATGCGGAGCAAAGATAAAACCGTGGCATAACATCCCGATTTTAAGCTGGATTATTCTCGGAGGAAAATGCGCAAATTGTAAAGAGCCTATTTCGATAAGATATCCAATAATTGAATTTTTAGGAGGTCTTTTAGCCGTCATAATTTATATGAAATTTCAAAAAATCGATATTTGGTTTGCAATTAACCTTGCCGTTTTTTATACTCTTTTTGCTTTAAGCATAATTGATTTGGATTACAAAGCGGTTCCGGATAGCTTAAATTTATTAGCTCTTACACTTGCTTTTTTCTCCTCCGCAGATATTTTGCAAAACATTAAAAACGCTCTTTTAATGATGGGTTTATTAAGTTTAATAAGATTTTATGTCTCTTATGTTATAAAAAAAGAAGCTCTTGGTGAAGGAGATATTATAGTGGCAGGCACAATGGGTGCTCTTATTGGACTCAAACCCTCTTTAATTGCAATTTTCATCGCATCGCTAATTGCCATTTTCCCATCATTATACATTCGAATAAAAAATAAGGATTTGGAACTTCCATTTGTTCCTTTTTTAGCGCTTGCCACATTTATCGTGTGGTATTTTAAAGATTATTTTTTATATATTTGGAGCATATTGTATGAATAAATTAAATAAATATATTTTTAAAAATTTTTTCAATTCTTTTTTTACGATATTTTTTGTTTTGGGAATTATAATTTCTCTTGTTTTTATCGTATATATTTCAAATGTTACTTCAAATTTTCAAATAAGTTTTGCCGAACTTTTAAAAATGTATTTTTTAACCCTCCCTCAGATTATTTTTATTTCAATAAGCATATCATTTTTTATCTCTTCTGTAAATATTTATTCATCTCTTTCAGAAACACAGGAATTAATAGCAATTTTTGCACTGGGTATCAAACCTTTAAAAATTCTAAAACCGATAATTGTTTTGTCATTAATTTTTACTTTTATAAATTTATTTACATTATTTATATCCATTCCTTATTCGAAAATGGCTTTTATAAATTTTAAATCCGAAAAAAAACAAGAAGCCAGATTTAATTTTCAAAGCTCCAAACTCTCACAACAAATAGGAGAGTGGTCTTTTTTTGCAAACGGTGCGAAAAATAAAAAAGAATTTAAAAACGTTTATCTGTTTAATAAAACCAAAAACGAATTGATTTTAGCCAAAAATGCTGATATAAAAATTAAAAAACATATTTTATATTTTACTCTTTATAACGGTAGAATTTATGATTTAAATAAAACTTTTATTATAAATTATAAAATAGCTCAATTACATAACATAATCCCTTTAATATCCATTTCCATATTCAATTTTAAAAATTACTTAAATTACAATAAAAAAATGATAAAAAAATATTTCCCTTTTGCACTTATACCATTTGCATTTTTATTTTTTATACCGGTTTTTTCATTTTTTCATCCAAGACTTCAAAACAATAAAAGCCTTATTTACTCAATTATTTTGCTATCAATCTATTTAACGCTTGCTTTTTTGAATAAAAACTTAATTGTTTCGATAATTATACCTTTTATATTTTTTATAATAGGGGTTTTTATTTACAAATGGAAAGTCAAATTTTAGTAAAAGCCATTATTTCGTATGACGGGAGTAAATTTTATGGTTTACAAATACAACCTGATAAAAAAACAGTAATAGGAGAAATTCAAAAGGCATTAAAAAAAATTAATATTCATACAAAAATAACCCATGCAGGACGAACAGACAAAGGGGTTCACGCTCTAAATCAGGTAATTGCTTTTAAAACGCCTTTTTTTTGGAACTTGGAAAAATTAAAAAATTTTTTAAATAATATTTTAATGCCCGAAATTTATTTTAAAAATATCGTCCCTATTTATCCCGAATTTAACCCGAGATTCGCGAAAAAAAGAAGTTACAGATATATTATTTCTAATATCACAAATCCTTTTATTGCAAATTATACAACTTATTATCCGAAAAAAATCAACACCATACTTTTACAAAACGCCCTTGATTTGTTAAAAGGAGAGCACGATTTCGAATATTTTGCAAAAACCGGAAGTGATGTTAATCATTTTATCAGAACTATTTTTGATGCGAAAATATTCAAATACAAAAATTTTTTCATAATAAAAATATCATCCAACGGTTTTTTAAGAGGTCAGATTAGAATTATTATAGATTTTTTATTAAAAATAAACGAAAATAAATTATCTTTAAACGATTTAAATTTACAAATAGCAAAAAAAACATTGATAAATAAACATTTAGCCCAGCCAAACGGTTTGTATTTAGAAAGAATTTGGTATTAAGGCACACCTGTAAGCCGGGTTCTGTTTCGGAGAGCATTTATCTTGGCGCACACCTTACGGTGCCGCTCATGCGGAGGGTAAAATCGCAAAGCTTTACCATCCCTCCTTGCTGCGGGGTGGGTTTACCAAGCAGGATATGTCGCCATATCCCCGGTGAGCTCTTACCTCACCTTTTCACCCTTGCCTTGATGGCGGTCTGTTTTCTGTGGCACTTTCCCTCGTCTTACGACGGCAGCCCGTTAGGCTGACCCCTGCTTTGCCGCAGCCCGGACTTTCCTCTGGATATCCAGCGCTCTCCCGGTGTGCCTTTATGTAATTATATCAAATAAACCTTGATTTTTCGCTTAAATTAAAATAGAATTTCAAAAACCCCAAGGAGAAAAATTGAAAAAATTATTACTTATATTTCTAATAAGTTTATCTATCTTTGCAAAAGAAAATCAACAAACAAGACTTGCTGCATATGAAAAATTCGTCAAAGTAGTAAATATTATCGAAGCTTATTATGTGGATGAAATTAATACAACAACTATTATTAACAAAGCACTAAAAGGTCTTTTGCCAAATTTAGATCCTCATTCTAGTTATCTTGATAAAGAATCTTACAAAGAACTAAAAGTCCAAACAACCGGTGAATTTGGCGGATTAGGAATAGTAATAGGCATTAAAAACGGCGTTTTAACCGTAATTTCACCTATTGACGATACCCCTGCATACAAAGCCGGTATTAAAGCCGGAGATGTAATTTTGATGATTAATAATAAAGCAACACTTGATTTAAGCCTTGATGAAGATGTCAATCTTTTAAGGGGAAAACCGGGCACAAAAGTTACGCTTACAATTGTCAGAAAAGGTCAAAAACCTTTTAAAGTTACAATAAAAAGAGCAATAATCAAAATTAAATCGGTAAAAGTTAAATATATAAAAGGATATCCTAATATAGCTTATATTAGAATAAGTTCGTTTGATAAAAATGTAGTTCCATCTCTTAAAAAAATACTTCCTAAATTGAAAAAAGAAGGAATAAAAGGGCTGATAATAGATCTTAGAAACAATCCGGGAGGATTATTATCACAAGCGGTTGGAACATTGGATTTATTTATAGACAAAGGTGTTTTGGTTTCTCAAAAAGGAAGAATCAAAAGCGAAGATCAAGTATATTATGCCCATTCATACGGAACTTATAAAAATATCCCTATCGTAGTTCTTGTAAACGGAGGAAGCGCCAGTGCAAGCGAAATTGTAAGCGGTTCTTTACAAGATCATAAACGAGCTATAATTGTAGGAGAAACAACCTTTGGAAAAGGAAGCGTTCAAGCAATTATTCCGGTAAATAAGGATGAAGCGGTAAGACTTACTATCGCAAGATATTATTTACCAAGCGGAAGAACTATACAAGCAAGAGGAGTAACACCGGACATTATAGTTCATCCCGCTATTATAAAACCGGAAGAAGAAGGTATAAATATAAAAGAAGTAGATTTAAAAGATCATTTAAAAGCGGTAGTAGCCAAATTAAATCATAAAAAGACAAAAAAAATTAATCCTAAAAACGAACTTAATCCTAAAAAAGATCTGCAACTATTAACTGGTGTAAATGTTTTAAAAGCATTAATTATTGCAAAAGAAGGAGAAAAATAGATGAAACTTTTATATGAAGGCAAAGCAAAAAAAATATATCAAACGCAAAATCCTGATGAAGTAATATGCGAATATAAAGATTCGCTCACAGCCTTTAACGGAGAAAAAAAAGCTAATGAAAAAGGGAAAGGAGCACTAAACTGCGAAATAACAACTCTAATTTTCGAAGCTTTGCAAAAAGAAGGAATTCCCACACATTTGATAAAAAAAATAGATGAAACTAAACAGCTTGTAAAAAAAGTCGATATAATTCCCATAGAGGTTGTAGTCAGAAACATAGCTGCCGGTAGTTTAACTAAAAGATTGGGTCTTAAAGAAGGAGAAAAACTTCCATTTACAATTGTAGAGTTTTATTATAAAAACGACGAGCTTAACGATCCTTTGATAAATGATGAGCATGCATTAATTTTAAATCTTGTTTCATCAAGGGATGAATTGAACACATTAAGAGAATATGGAAGAAAAGTCAATAAATTTTTAAGAGAATTTTTTGATAAAATAGGTTTGATACTTGTCGATTTTAAAATAGAATTCGGAAAAGATAAAAACGGTAATATTATTTTAGCGGACGAAATAACACCTGATAGTTGCAGACTTTGGGACAAAAAAACAGGCAAAAAAATGGACAAGGATTTATTTAGATTTGATCTGGGCGATATTAAAGAAGCTTATGAAGAGATTTTAAAAAGATTAAAGGATATAAAATGAAAATATCAATAAATGTCCATTTAAAAAAAGGAGTTTTGGATCCTCAGGGAAAAGCCGTTTTACAAGCTCTTAAAACACTCGGATTTAACGAAGTTGAAGATGTCAGAATAGGAAAACAGATTTTAATTGATATTAATACAAACGATAAAAAAGAAGCTATTACAAAAGCTAATGAAATGGCAGAAAAATTACTCTCTAATCCGGTTATTGAAAATTACGAAATAGAGGTTAAGGAATGAAAATAGGTATAATCGTATTTCCCGGAACAAACTGCGATAGGGATACAAAGTGGGCTTTTGAAAAATTGGGAGCAAAAGCAGATTTTATATGGCATACCCAAAAAAGTTTGGATCATTATGATTTGATAGTATTACCGGGCGGATTTAGTTATGGGGATTATCTCAGAAGCGGAGCGATTGCCAGATTTTCTCCTATTATGAAAAAAGTAATGGAATATGCCCAAAAAGGCGGATATGTTCTTGGTATTTGCAACGGTTTTCAAATACTGCTCGAATCACATCTGCTCCCGGGTGCAATGACCAGAAATGAAAATTTGCATTTCATATCAAAATTTCATCATCTAAAAGTAATTGACAATAATAACAAATTTTTAAAAGAATTAAAAAAAGGTGAGATTATCAATATACCCATCGCTCATGCCGAAGGAAATTATAAAGTTGATAAAGAAACACTTAAAAAAATGTATAATAACGGACAGGTATTGTTAAAATATTGCGATGAAAACGGTAATGAACTTAATCCAAACGGAAGTGTGGATTCGATAGCCGGAATATGTAATGAAAATAAAAACGTATTTGGCCTTATGCCACACCCCGAACGAGCAGTAGAAAGTATACTTGGAGGAATTGACGGAGTTAAAATGATAATGGGATTCTTTAAATGAAAAAAATAATTGTTTTAATTTTAATTCCATTTGTATTATTTGCTTACAAAGTAGATATTTTAACATGGAAGACACACTATACTTTTTATCAATTTTTGAAAGACAATAAACTTCCCGTTTCCATTTATTATAATTTAAAACCTAATATCAAAAGAAAGCTCAGACATATTTTAACAGGAGAAAAAATATTTATATTAAAAAACAACAACTCATTTAAACAAGCTTTAATACCGATAGATGCAAATAATCAATTACAGATAATAAAAATAAATAATAACTATATAACAAAAATAGTTCCTATAATATATGATACTTTTCAAAAAAAAGCTCAAATTATTATAAAACATTATCTAAATTACGATGTATACAAAACAACAGGTTCAATGCTATTGTCAAGAAAATTAATTGCCATTTTTAATGATAAAATAAATTTCAGAAAAATTCCTAAAAATACCAAAATTACTATTATTTATAATGAAAAAACAAGATTTGGAAAGGTAAAAAACATTAAAATATTATTTGCTTCCGTTTCAAATAGATATTATCATTATGAAGCTTTTTTAAATCCTTACGATAACAAATACTACGATCAAAATGCCAGAAGTTTAAGAGGCATGTTTTTACCTGCACCTTTAAAATACAAAAGAATATCTTCATATTTCGGAATGAGATTACATCCTATTTTGCATGTATGGAGAATGCACGACGGAATAGATTACGTAAATAAAATAGGCACTCCAATTCATGCCGTAGCTGATGGTAAAATAATTTACAAAGGTTGGATAAGAGGTTATGGAAAAAGTGTAGAAATTAAACATAAAGACGGCTATATGACCCTTTATGCCCATCTTCATAGTTGGCCCAGAGGCATTTATGTAGGAAAATGGGTAAAACAAGGGCAAGTTATAGGATATCTTGGTGATACCGGTCTTTCAACCGGTCCTCATTTACATTTTGGAGTTATGCATTACGGCAGATGGATTAATCCTTTGAAAATAAAAAATTCGGCAAGAATAACATTATGGGGAAAGAAAAGAAAAAAATTTCTCTCATATATTAAGAAATTCGCAAAAGAACAAAATATAGCATTAGCTTTAAAATGAAACTATTATTAATATTTTTACCGTTTTTTCTTTTCGCTCAAAATTTGATAATAAAATATCTTAATTTAAAACCCTATTATTATCAAAATCAAATTATTAATTTGAAATTCAAAGTTATCTCTCCTGTAAACGATTTAAATTTCACTTCTGCAAATGTTGATTTAAATATATCGAATCAAACTCCTTATATTTATATTGTAAATGCGAGATTTAAAGCAAATAATTCTCCAAAGGACATAATTGTTATATCAAGCAAAATCAATCAAGTTATAAATTTAAATAAAATAATAAAAATAAAAACTTTACAACCTATTAAAAATTTTTCAAATGTTTTGGCAGAAAATTTATCTGTCAAAGATGCAATTTCAACACTCGATAAAAATAAAATATTATTATCTTTTATAATTAAATGTAAAAACTGCAATATTAGAGATTTTCATTTAAAAAAAGACGAAAATTTAACCGTATTAAATCCGAATGAAGCAGCATATTTAATAACATTACCTCAAAATACAAAAAATTTTTCATTTTATTATTTCAATACACAAATGGAAAATTTCAAAAAAATAACGATTCCTATCAAATTAAAAGAAAATACTATCAGCACTCAAACAAATATCAATCCGAATGAAAACAATTTTTTTACACCGATTAATATATTGATATTAATTATAATCGCTGTTTTTTTAATCTTGTTTTTAATTTATCAAAAAATATGGATTTTAATTTTCCCTATATTGTTTTTTGCTATGATAATATATCAATTTATACCAAAAGGTGAAATTTTCTTGAAAAAAGGAGATAAATTAACTATACTTCCGACATATAATTCAACGGTAATTTATATAATAAAAAAGCCTATAAAAACGAAAATTTTAGAAAAATCAAGAAATTACGTGGAAGTAAAAGTTAACAATAAAATAGGATGGGTGAATGAAAATCATTGATTCTTTTATATCTTATATAAAATTAATATATGGAGGAATATGTGTCTTTAAAACTTCGATTCTTTGCGGAATAAATCCTAAAAACGAATTAAAATACAGAAAAAAATGTGCAAAAATTCTAACTAATTTGATAGCAAAAGAAGTCATTATAGAAGGCATATATGATAAATCCGCACAAATGTATATCGGTAATCACACTCACTCCCTTGATATAGCATTAATGGAATCTGTTATTCCCGAAAAATTGATATCTATCGCAAAAAAAGAACTCGGAGAAATTCCTGTAATAAAATATATGCTTACAAAAACAGATATGATACTTGTTGATAGAAAAGACAAAAGATCGATTATTAAAACAATAACCGAAGTAAAAAACAGGGTCGATAGAGGTATGAAAATAATGGTTTATCCCGAAGGAACAAGAAATAAAATAAATCCAAAAAAACTACTTCCTTGGAAAAAAGGGGTAAAAGCAATCGCCGAAAAATTAAATTTAAAAGTTCAGCCTTTTGTTATAGTAAATTTACCTTTTGCATTTAAAAAACACCCTTTCAGAGTTGAAAAACAGAAAATAAAAGTTATATTTTTGGAAAGTTTTTATCCAAAGAATAATCCTAACTGGTATGAAGAAACAAGAAAAAAAATGCAAAATATTTTAAATAAAGAATACAAGGAGAATACATGAAATTTGACACATATTTAGTTATCGGCATAGGAGGTTTTATAGGCGCTATACTTAGAGCTTATACAGCAGGAGTTGTCAACCATGCAATAAAACACGATATTCCATTCGGAACATTATCGGTTAATTTAATAGGAAGTCTTATTTTA
>JALVTJ010000056.1:0-1275 GCA_027036005.1 Nautiliaceae bacterium | reverse complement strand
TATCGGCATAGGAGGTTTTATAGGCGCTATACTTAGAGCTTATACAGCAGGAGTTGTCAACCATGCAATAAAACACGATATTCCATTCGGAACATTATCGGTTAATTTAATAGGAAGTCTTATTTTAGGTATTTTAATAGGCTTAATTCAGTTTTCAGCCATTCAAAATCCTTATATAAAATCAATGCTTACAACCGGAATGATGGGGGCTTTTACAACTTTTTCCACATTTGCGGTTGAAAGCTTTTTTTTGATTAAAAACGATCTCTTAATGGAGAGTTTGGTTTATATATCTCTTAACGTTTTCGGCTCCATTTTTCTTGCAGCAGCAGGATATAAGTCAATAGAGGCAATTCTTGGATAACTTTTTCAAATTAATTATCTTTCTTTGGATTCTTTTTTTTATTTTTTTAATTTATAATATCTTTGATGTTCTCAAATTCAAAAAATATTTACAAAAACTTAAAAAAACACCATGCAATTGTAAAAAAGAGCTTGAAAAAACAGATATTTATAATAAACTCCCGCAAGAATTAAAAGAAATTTTGGAATTTAAAATAAAAAGATTTCTTAATGAAAAAATCTTTATTCCAAAATATATGCAAATAAACAATGAAATAAAAATTCTTATAGCTTTTTATGCATGCCTGCCTACAATTGCATACAAAAATTTTTGTTATCCCGGTTTAAAATATATTTATATTTACCCTCATACCATAATAAAAAAACATATCGAACAAAACGGTATTGTCAGAAAAGAGATGTTAATAAGCGGGGAAAGCATTGGAGAGAGCGTTGTAATTGCCTGGGATGAAGCAAAAAGAGAAATTTTTCATTATAAAAAAAGAAACGTTATAATTCATGAGTTTGCACATGAACTTGATTTTGAGAATGGAATGGTGGATGGCATACCTGTTTTTGCATATAAAAATTATGATAAATTTAAAGAAATTTTAAACAAAAGTTATGAAAAAGCTCAAAAAGAACATATAATCGATGAATATGCCTTTACTAACAAAGCGGAATTTTTTGCCGTAACAACAGAATATTTTTTCCTAAAACCCAAAACGCTTAAAATCCATTATCCGCTTTTATATTCGGAATATAAAAAAATTTTTAAAATCGATCCGGAAATTTTATAAAATAAGCAAATTTCAACTTGACATAAAAGAATAATTTCCATATAATTTCAGTCCACAAAGGCTTGACCCGTTAGCTCAGCCGGTAGAGCATCTGCCTTTTAAGCAGAGGGCCGCGCGTTCGAATCGCGCACGG
>JALVTJ010000055.1 GCA_027036005.1 Nautiliaceae bacterium | reverse complement strand
AGATGAGGAAGAGAGAAGGAAAAGAAAGGTGAAAAATGTATGCAATTATTGAAACAAATGAAAAAGAATTAAAAAATTTAAAAAATATTAAACTGGTTGACAAAGCAGCTAATTTAGAAGATTTAATAGATTATTTTTTAATCCAAGAAGCTAAAAAAGAAAACTTAGAAAATATAAAATATGAAGAAATATTGAAAAAATATGGAATTAATTCTCAATAAAAAAGCTGAAAAGGATTTAAACAAACTTTCCTTTTCAGTAGCTAAAAAAATTTTAATTCAAATAAATCAATTAAAAAATTTTCCAAATGTAAGAAATGTTAAAAAACTTACAAATTTTTCTCCTGATTACAGATTTAGAATTGGAGATTATAGAGTATTATTTGAAGTTGAAAACAATAGCATTATAATTTACAGGATAGTTCACAGAAAAGATGCATACTAAAAACCTTTTAGCCTTTTCAGGCGGAGTGGATTCATCGGCTTTGTTTTTTTATTTGCTTGAAAGGGATATTCCTTTTGATATAGCCATTGTTAATTATCATACAAGAGATACCAGCGATGAAGAGGTGGATTATGCTAAAACTCTTGCTAAAAAATATAACAAAAAAATATATATCAAAGATTGTTTTTTAAATAAATTTTCAGAAAAAGAGGCAAGGGATTGCAGATATAAATTTTTTGAAAAGATTATAAAAGAGAAAAATTATCAAACCCTGATTTTAGCTCATCAGCTTAACGACAGGTTTGAGTGGTTTTTGATGCAACTTAGCAAAGGTGCGGGATTAAAAGAACTAATAGCTATGAATGAGAAAGAAAAAAGAGATTTTTATAAAATATGGCGACCTTTTTACAATAAATCAAAAGATGAAATTTTGGAATATCTTAATAAAAATAATATAAAATATTTTCTCGATAAAAGTAATTTTGACGAAAAATACAAAAGAAATTTTATCAGAGCCAATTTTGCCAATGAATTTATAAAGCTTTTCAAAAACGGAGTAAAAAAAAGTTTTGAATATCTCGAAATTGATAAAAAACTCTTAATCAAAGAAAATTGGCAAAATAAAGAAAAACTCTTTTTTTTCAAAAAAGAAAATCCTCAAATCGATATAAAAAAAGCGGATTTAATTGCCAAAAAACTTGGAATATTATTAACAAAATCCCAAAGAGACGAGATTAAAAAAACAAATTTTTCTTGTGTAATTCAAGGTAAAATAGCAATCGATTCAAATGAAGAGATGATTTATATCGCACCTTTTGTAAAAACAAAAATGGATAAAGAATTTAAAGAAAAAATGAGAAAAGAAAAAATCCCTCCAAAAGTCAGGGGATACATTTATGAAATGGAAAATTGAAAATGGAAAAACTTGCCCAACATATACGAAGTGTGTGTTTGGGTGAAAAATTAAAATACCCTAATAACAAATTAACTAATATACCAATACACAAATAACCAATCACTGAAAGGCTAAAATGTATTATGTAATTTATGGAGATATTCACGGATGCTTGGAAGAATGGGAAGAGTTAAGAAAACTTATACCCAAAAACTCTTTTGAAATAAGTGTAGGAGATATAATAGACAAAGGTCCGTATCCCATTGAAGCTTTGCGCTATGCCAAAAAAAACAAAATTTTTACCATTATGGGTAATCACGAATACAAACATTTAAGAAAATATTGGGGTAGAAAAGTCCAACTTGATGAAGACCAACAAAAAATTTATCCTAAGTTAAAAAAAGAAGATTTTGATTTCATAGAAAATATGCCTTTTTTTTTGAAATTGAATCATTTAACCGTTGTTCATGCAGGCATTACAAACTGGATGAGATTAAATAATCCGAAATTAAATATTATGACTTTGCTTTTGTTTTTAAGAGATGTTGATGAAAACGGAAAATTTTTACCATTAAACCATAATAATCCAAACGCAAGATATTGGGCTGATGTATATAACGGGCATGAAGGATTTATCATATACGGACATAATCCTTTCAAAGAAGTCAAAAAAAATAAATTTGCCGCAGGTATTGATACTGGATGTGTTTATGGTAATAAATTAACCGCACTTGTAATCAAAAACACATTAAAACCTGATAATTACGAAATTATTCAAATCAAAGCAAAAAAAGCTTATGCAACACCTAAATTTAAATTTTAATAAATTTTCATATGATATAATAATAAAAAAAAGGAGAAAAAATGGCTAAAAAAAGAGTTGCAATAAACGGTCTTGGCAGAATTGGGAAAATGGTTCTTTGGCATTATATTATCAATAAACCCAAAAATGTAGAAATAGTAGCGGCAAATGGAGGACATGGTGGAGCGGAAGATTTGGCATATATGCTTAAATTCGACAGTGTTCACGGAATATTCCCAGCTGAAATCGGTTATACCGATAATAGTTTGATAGTAGGAGGAAATGAAATTAAACTTGTTCAGGGAAGAGATCCAGAAATTTTACCATGGAAAGATTTGGATATTGATATTGTGCTTGAATGCACAGGGCATTTTACGAAAAGAGACGATGCGGCAAAACATTTAAAAGCAGGAGCTAAAAAAGTTATCATTTCAGCTCCGAGTAAAGATGCGGAGCTTACGGTCGTATTGGGTGTAAATCAAGATTGGTTTGATCCTGCAAAACACGATGTTATTTCAAATGCTTCATGCACCACAAATTCACTTGCACCTGCAATTAAAGTCTTACATGATGAATTTGGTATTGAAAGTGCTCTTGTTACAACCGTTCATGCTTATACTTCATCTCAGGCTATTGTTGATAAAAAGCTACCGGGAAAACATAGACGTGGACGTGCAGCGGCTGAAAACATAATTCCTACAACTACGGGAGCGGCAATTGCAACAACAAAAGTTATTCCTGAATTAGAAGGTAAAATGAATGCAAGAGCTTTGAGAGTTCCAGTTCCAGACGGAGCAATTACCGATATCTCAGCCACACTTAAAAAAGAAGTAAGCGAAGAAGAAGTAAATAAAGCATTCGAAAAAGCAATGAATACTTATCTAAAAGGAATTTTGGAAATAACTTATGATGAGATTGTATCAAGAGACATTATTAATAATCCTCATTCAAGTATTATCGACGGTCTTTCAACATTAGTTGTAGATAGAAATAAAGTTAAAGTCTATGCTTGGTATGACAACGAATTCGGATATTCTGGAAGACTTCTGGAATTAGCTGATTTTGTAGCTTCAAAACTTTAAAAGGGATTATCCCTTTTTTATTTGTTATTTATTAGTTATTAAAATTTTAAAAAGGATTATTATAAAGATTGTAAAATTGACATTCATTTATATACAAAATAAATTTTTTTAACTTTTGGCTAATTTACTTACATAAGCATTAGAAATACCCAAAAATCTTGCTATTTCGCTATATTTATATCCGTTTGCCTTTGCAGCTTTGATTGCCTCTTTTTTATCTTTAAATTCTTCAAAAAATTCAGGCAATTTTTTTCTAACGACCTTTATTTCACCATCAACCATTACAATTTTAGGTTCTTTGTAAATTTCAGCAATTTCAATTTCAGATAACGGTTTATTTAACCATTTGATATATTCGTTCAAAGGTTTAGTAAGTATTTTACTATCGTTTATGATTTCAAAAAATTTCGTTTTTTTAACCCTTAGAGCCAAGGACTGATAATCCCATTTTGTAATATCATCCACCAAGTTAAGCGCTAATGCATTTCTTTCAATATATTTTATAACATTCCAAAAATGCTCCTCATCAAAAAGCATATAACTATCGAATCTACCTTTCCACAAATGTCCCACTCTTCCGCTTTTAAAATTATACCATGCGGCATAAGCGGAATTAAGAAGCCTCATAGCTTCGCTTAAATTATCCTTGTGAGTCTCTATTAAAATATGATAATGGGTCGGTAAAATCGTAAAGCTGTGAAACGTTATATTATAATCATTTTTAATTTTAAGCATTAATTCCAAAAATTTATGAAAATCTTCTTTTTCTATAAAAATTTCGCTTTTATTAACACCTCTGTTTACTATATGGTAAAATCCGGGTTCATTAATTCTGGGTTTCCTTGCCATTACTTTCCTTTGACACAGTTTTAAAGAATTTTACAAAAATTTTACATTTATTGCAATAAAAATCAGATTCTTTCCACTCTTACAACCTGATTTCCGTTTAAAACTATTCTAACTCTATCCCCTTTTCTTATATCAACACCCTTGGCTACAACTACAATATTCTTTCCGTTATCCAATTTTATAAAAAGTTCTTCCGCATTAGCTTTGTCAAGTTCGGTTCCTACATAAGCGCCTGCCAATCCTCCTCCCAAAGTAGTTAAAACATTTCCTTTACCATTGCCAAGCAAACTTCCTAAAACCGTTCCTGTTATAGCTCCTATCATAGTGCCACTTCCGTTATCTTTTATAACCACCATTCTGACATCCGTTACGGTTCCTGTTTCATAAGATAAAACCTGATTAGTGTTTGCCAATGAAACTTCATTTGAATTATACATTCTCGTGCATCCTCCTAAAAATAAAACACTTCCCACCATACAACTCGTTAATAAAATTTTTAATTTCATTATTACTCCTTTTTTTGTAATTATAAACTTTTTTAGTTTATTATAACATTAATTTCATTAAATTTTATTAAAAATTTTAAATATCAAATTTCAACTTGACATAAAAGAATAATTTCCATATAATTTCAGTCCACAAAGGCTTGACCCGTTAGCTCAGCCGGTAGAGCATCTGCCTTTTAAGCAGAGGGCCGCGCGTTCGAATCGCGCACGG
>JALVTJ010000054.1 GCA_027036005.1 Nautiliaceae bacterium | reverse complement strand
AAATGCTATTTTTATTTAGCTCACACTCAGGTCTTACCACTTATATCTATGCTCTCAATTATCTCTCAAACCCTCTCTCTTCCGTTTGAGGAATGAAAGTATATTATATTTTCTCTCTTATGTCAAGAACTTGAAAAAATGGCACTGACTAAATAAGCTTTTATCAACATAATAACTACAAAGATAAAAATATAACAGCTTCGTGCTTCATTTTTCCTTAGGCAATACTCAAATTTTGCTAAAAATTGCTAATGGCAAGCGCCCCTTCGGGGTAGTGCAATTTTTTTAACACAAAATTTTCGTTAAATTCCACAACGCTGTTATATTTTTACTTTTTCATTATTTAGTCAATGCCGAAAAAATTTATCAATTTTTAATTATTCCTTTTTTCATAGGAACAAATTCGCATTCTTCTATTTCTTCTTTTTTGCCGCTTTTATAAATTTTGGTGATTATTTGAATATCTTTGTTTTTAATGGGAGCAAGTATAAAACCCTTCTCTTTAATCTGATTTAATAAATTCGATTCCAAATTTTCCGTATATGCGGATAATAAAATTCTATCATACGGAGCATAAGTTTTCCAACCAAACCTTCCGTCATCACATTTTGCATTTATATTATAAAGTCCGAGTTTTTTAAATTTCTTTTTTGCTTTTTCTATTAAAAAGCAAACTCTATCAATAGTAAAAACTCTTCTTACCAATTTACTTAGTATTGCTGCTTGATATCCGCTTCCACAACCTATTTCAAGAACAGAATCCACATCCTCCAAATCCAAATAACAAGTCATTTTTGCAACCGTTAGAGGAGATGAAATAGTGGCCTGATTATGTAGGGGAATTGCCGTTATGTTATAGGCTTTAAATTCAAAACCTTCGGGAACGAAAAATTTCCTGTCAATTTCACAAAAAGCTTTATATTCTTTCGGTCCCAAAGGCACCAAATCGGCTAATTTATCCGCCAATAATTTATTCATTCTATTCCTATATATAATTTTTTTCTTATTTTTTTGTTTTTAGAAAAATCAATTTCCGTTGTTACTTTGTAAAGATTACTTTCAATCCCCTCGCTCCAAGCATCGAAACTGCACGCATATGATTTTTCATTTGCACTATTTACAGCAAGAATCTGAGATTGAGTTGAAAGCGCAATAGCTTTAAGCAATATTTTAAAATGTTCTATTCTCTCTTTTCCCCATCTTGCAGGAACGATTATTAAATCAATACCTTTAAATTGTTCCCAATATTTTGTAAATCTAAGCTCAAAACAGATCAAATTGGCAACTTTAAATCCTTTCCATTCAAAAATTTCAGGCTTTTCTCCGATTTGAAAATATCTGTTTTCAAAACCGAAAAGATTATATTTTGCTCTTTTGTAAACAAGTCCGTTATCAAAAAAACAAAAATAATTTTTCCTCTCATATATTAATGTAAGTGCAAAAGTTTTTTTTATTTTTGAAAGTTTTTCGAGGGCATATTTTCCGAATCTATTCGCCTCTTCCCAGTTTTCATAATCAAAACCCGTAAGAGAGACCTCCGGGAAAAGAATAAAATCGCAAGAAGAATTTTTTAAAATATTTATAATTTCTTCCAGATTTTTCTCATAATTTGAAGAAGTTTTAAAATTTATAAGTTCAACACTTAATTTTGCATTTTTCATTTTTATTTTTTCATTTCTTGGTAAACTCTTTTATAAATTTTATCCACATTTCTTGTGTAATAGTTATAATTGAACAGATTTTTTATTTCATCGGGTTTCATAAGTTTGGATAAATCTTCGTCTTTAAGAAGATTTTCTAAAAAAAGACTCTCCCCTTTTTCATTAACAGGAGATTTTCCTTTTTGAAGTTCTTCCCAAACTTTCATTGCGTTTCTTTGAACTATTTTATATGCATTTTCTCTGCTTATACCTCGTTTAGGAAGTTCCAATAAAACCCTTTGAGAAAATACAAGCCCACCCGTAAGATTTAAATTTTTCATCATATTTTCAGGATAAACAACAAGTTTTGAAATAATATTATTAAGTCTGTGTAGCATAAAATCGGTTGTGATAAATGCGTCAGGAAGCCAAAATCTCTCGACTGAGCTGTGGCTTATATCCCTTTCATGCCAAAGTGCAACATTTTCCATTGCAGGAATGGTATAACTTCTTATCACTCTTGCAAGACCTGTAATATTTTCACTTAAAACGGGATTTCTTTTATGTGGCATAGCGGACGAGCCTTTTTGCCCTTTGCTAAAATATTCTTCCGCTTCATACACTTCCGTTCTTTGAAAATGCCTTATATTTACGGCGATTTTTTCAACAGTTGAAGCAAGCAGCCCAAGTGCAGATGCAAGTCTTGCATATCTGTCCCTTTGGATAACCTGATTTGAAATAGGAGCTGGTTTTAATCCTAAAAATTCGCATGTCAGCTCTTCAAGTTCAACAGGCGCATGAGCAAAATTTCCCATTGCACCGCTTACTTTTCCGACACTTATAACTTCAAGGGTCTCTTCGAGGTTTTTAAGGTGCCTTTTCATTTCGTCATACCAAATTGAAAGCACCAATCCAAAAGTAATAGGCTCGCCGTGAATTCCGTGGCTTCTTCCTACCATCAAAGTATATTTATGCTCCATTGCCCTTTTTTTAATTGATTCCATTACCATTTTCACATCATCAATAATAATTTTAAGAGAATCTCTCATTTGAAGCGCTACCGCCGTATCAATCGTATCCGAACTTGTCATACCGTAATGCACCCATCTGCTTTCTTCCCCCAAACTTTCCGCTACACTTGTTAAAAATGCAATTACGTCGTGTTTGGTCTCTTTTTCTATTTCATCAATTCTTTTAATATCAAATTTTGCGTTTTTTATAATTTTTTTTGCATCCTCATCCGGAATAAGCCCTAATTTATTCCATGCCTTAACGGCCGCTTTTTCGACTTCAAGCCATGCGGAATATTTTGCATTTACATCCCAGAGCTTTTTCATTTCATCTCTTGCATATCTTTCAACCATATTTAACCTTTTTTTGATACAATTATAACAAAAAGGGTTTTTATGTTTGATATTGGCTCTACCGAATTTTTATTCATCGTTATTATCGCAATAATTGTTTTGGGACCGGATAAATTACCCGACGCACTTAAAACAACAGGAAGACTTATAGGAAAAGCAAAAAGAATGTGGAGAGATGCAACGGCTGATATAAGAAGAGAACTTGAACTTGAAGAAATGAAAGAAGAGATGCAAAAATACAAAGAAGAGCTCAAAAAACTTCAAGATCAAGTCAATAAAGATACAAAAGAAATAAATAAAGGATTAACAAATTTAAACGATTTGACTGCAATGGGAAACAGCAGAAATTTTAAAGATATGATTAAATAAAAACAAATAAACAATGTATGAATATGGTAAGTAATTTAAAGGACTGAATTGGGATTTGTAACAAAAAAATTCGAAATCAAAAATCAAAAAATTTTGGATTTTTTAATAAAAGATTTGAAATTTAGCACAAGAGAAGCAAAAAGAGCAATAGATAGGGGAAGAGTTAGTTTAAACGGAAAAAGAATAACCGAAAAAGCCGCAAAAGGTAGCGGAATACTTAAATGTATAGTTTTCGAACCAAACGGATACGGAATTAAGCCGATTTTCGAAACCACTCATTTCGCCGTATTTGACAAACCAAGCAATGTGGCGATTCATCCCAAAAAACTCGCTAACACAAAAAGCCTGCTTGATGATGTCAGAACTTTATGGGGAAATAATGCCAATTTAGTCCATAGACTTGACAAAGAAACAAGCGGTCTTATAATCGCTTCAAAAAATAAATTCTCCGAATCCATTCTAAAACAGATGTTCCAAAACAAAGAAATCAGGAAAAAATATTTAGCTCTCGTAAGAGGTCATATAAATAAAGAACTTACGATTAAAAAGCCCATTTTAGCCAATAAAGATGAAAATATTAAAGTAAAAGTTTTAATACACCCCGAAGGAAAAGAATCAATAACAATCATAAAACCTATTAAAAAAATAGGAGAAAATACACTAATTGAATGCATACTCTTAACAGGCAGACAACATCAAATAAGAGTTCATCTTTTTAGTATTGGACATCCTATTATCGGAGACCCTTTATACGGAGTTGATAATGAATTTGCTGATAGATACTTAAACAAACTGGTAAATGATCAAGAGAGAATCCAAAAAACAGGGGCCAAAAGACTTATGCTCCATTCCTATAAACTTGAATTTGAATTTATGAATAATAAATATATTTTAAAAAGTGCTTCTTTTGAAAAAGAATTGAAAAATTTAAGGAAAATTTAAGGAAAATTTGATAAAATGCTAACCTAATTTCCCCTCCTTAAAAGTTTTTAAGCCTTCGGGCTTTTGAATTAGTTATATAAAAATTCTTTGACACTATTTATATATTGCGTCTCTTTATTTTTTATTTAAAGTTTATGTTTATCAAAAACCAATATATTTCAAAATGATAATTATATTTTTACATAATTTAATTTATTGTTAAATGAGCTTTACTATTTTATAATTGCAAAAAAAAAATTAACTTTCTATTTTATTAAAGTGTCAAAGGTGATTTATAAATAACTTAATGGCTCCGGCAAGAGGACTCGAACCTCTGACCCGACGGTTAACAGCCGTCTGCTCTACCGACTGAGCTATGCCGGAATATAAGTAAATAGAATTATATAATAAAATTTTGTAAAATTCAATAAAAAAAGGAATGTTATGAAAAACTTTAAATTAGCTTTTAAATTGTGGTTTTATATTGCGGGATTAATGAGCTTGGTTATATTTGCCTCTTTTTTAATATTTATTGATATAATGGAATATACAAATTATTTTTGGTATATGAAAGAAATTTTTATTACTTTGTTTGTTATTACAATAATTATTAGTTTTTTTGTAGTTAATTTTTATTTCGAAACATTCCAAATAACTATAAAAGCTAAAAACCGATTTA
>JALVTJ010000053.1 GCA_027036005.1 Nautiliaceae bacterium | reverse complement strand
TCCTATGGTAGCTGAGGTTTCAGCTAAAATAACTATACAAACAAAAGAAAACAGCAAAATAAAATCATTACTTTTCTCAATATATTGCATAATTGTTTCATATATATCAAAATTTTTTATGAATAAAAGTAGTTTTTTAGCTGACTTTATTACTATTTCTTCAAAAATAAAATAAAAAAAGAAAAACAGATATTCTAAAAATTTTTTAATTTGTTTTATTTTCAAACCTTAAAATTTTATTCCAAATATTTATAATAAAATTATTTAATTTTTGAAGAGATTTTTTTAGTAAAACAATAATAATAACAGCTATAATGCTAACTATAATTGAACCTAAAATATCAAACGGCCAATGGACTCCTACATAAATTCTTGCAATTCCACACCATAAAGCCAAAAAAGTTAAAAGAATTCCTAAAATTCTTGTGGATTTAAATGTTAGAAGCGTTAAGGCAATACTCATAGTAAATGTTGTATGGTCTGATGGAAAAGAATTCCCCGGTTTATGATGTATAAGCATAGTCCCTAAATGCTCCATAAAAGGACGGGGATGAAAATAAACAAGTCCTATAATACCGTTAATTACAATTCCCAGAGTAGTTGCATAACCTGCGAAAAGAGCTTCATTTTTCCTATCACTGAACCATAAATAAAAAAGCAAAATTATAAAAATATAAGGCATCGTTTTTGCCGCCGCTATCATAATTAAATCCGAAACATGATATTTACCAGCAAATGAATTGATTAATAAAAAAATTTCTTTGTTCACAACAGTCCTTTTTATGTAATTTTAATAATTAAAATGAAAAAATTATGAAATTAAACTTTGTATCCCAATTTTCTTGCTGTTTCTTTTATATTTTCCAGTCTTTTTTCAATAGGAGGATGAGAAGCAAAAAGATCTCCTAAAAAACCGACAATTCCAAAGGCTTTCATTTCGGTAGGCAGTGCTACTTTATCTTTCGGAATTTCTCCCAATTTTGCTAATGCATAATATATTCCCTCCGGTCCGTCTATTTGCACAGCTCCGCTATCCGCTTTATATTCTCTGTATCTGGAAAACCACATTGCAATCATTGTCGCAAATATAGACAAAACTAGTTCAAGTGCAAAAGATATCGCTATATATGCAAAAGGATTTGGCTCACCTTCATCATTTTTCGGAGCAATTATATTAGCTATTATTCTTGAAATAAAGAATACCAAAGAATTTAAAACACCTTGAACGAGGGTCATTGTAATCATATCTCCGTTTTTTATATGATTAATTTCATGTGCTAAAATCCCTTCTATTTCTTTTGTATCCATCATATCAAAAAGAGATGTTGAAACTGCTATTAAAGAATTGCTTTTGCTAGGACCTGTTGCAAACGCATTTGGAGGGCCTTCAAATACTCCAACTTCCGGCATAGGAATACTTGCTCTTTGCGCCAAAGACGCTACGGTATTTACAAGCCAAATTTCGGCTTTACTTGAAGGCCTTTCAATTGTTCTTACTCCCATTGTTTGTTTTGCCATCCATTTTGAGAGAAGAAGAGAAATAATACTACCGCTAAAACCAATAATTATTGCAATTATCGCAAGCCCTGTTACGCTTTGCAGATCTATTCTTACTCCAAAAATTAATTCGATTAAAAACAACGATAAATAAATTGATGCCATTACTGCAATATTCATTAAAATAAGCATTAAAATTGCCATTAGTTACCTCCTATTTCAAAGAACTTTATTGTATTATATTAACTTTTATTAAAACAATATTAAATTTATTAATTATTATATTTGTTATCAGTATATTTATAATTGAGGTATTTGAAAAACTTATTGCTTTTCATTAACCTATTTATTTTTTCTTATCATTAAATAATAAATCGTAACAACTGGCAATGTTACATTTAAAATAGTTACTATTATCATCAATATACCGAGATTTGAATAATCCATTGGGACTATAACTTTTCCATGCTCAATTATCTGACGTGATACCGGAAATAATTCGTTTAAATATTTAGTAAGAAGGCCTCCTGCCGTGAGAGCCAAATTCATTAAACTTGCCATAAGTGCAAACCATGTCGCTCTTTTGCCTTCCGGCGCATAAATTGCAATAAGTGTAAGAAGCGGTATCATACTAAGTTGTGCAAACGGAGATTCAACTGCCGTATCGATAATGGCTACACTTTTTGGTGAAAATCCCAAACTTTGCGGAATATTGTAATAAAGTCCTATTATTGGCAAAAACAGGATAGTTGTAACAATAGTCAACCATAAAAGAGTCCAATGAGCCGGTTTTTTGGCAATATAATCGCTAAAAAGCCACATTCCAAGAATTGAAAGAATTGCTCCAATTTGAGATAATGTTCCAAAAAATGCCTTATCAAAATGCAATACATCTATCTCCCACCAGTTTAGTCCGGGTCCTACACTTGGCATTGCACGATATATGAAAATTACAACAGCAGTTTTTATTATAAAATTTTTTGTTTTTTGATCAATATCTTTTAAAATTAAACTTAACATATAAATAATTACGCTAAGACTTATTAAAAAAACGATTTCCTGAGAATATTTAAAAATAAAAGTCAATATTTTATAGTTCCAATGTTGATATTCTCCGTATCCCATAAAAATTACAAAAACAGCAAATGCAAGTCCTCCACAAAGAATAGGACAATTAATCGGGCTAGACTTTGCTACATCAAGTTTGACTATACTTACTCCGGTAATGGATATCAAAGGAATAATCAAAGCTATTTTAAACATTGTTTCATATGAAAAAATCTGGGCAAGCCAACCGGATAGCCCTGCTACTATTACTCCTGCAAAAGAGATTGCAAGCCTTCCTAAAATTTGCACATAGGCAAGTTCTTCTTCAACTTTTTGCTGAGGTTGATTTCTGTCCACAACTTCCGTGCTCATTGTATCGGCTACAACATCTTGAAGCACAAAACCTATGACGCTTATAAGTGCTGAAATTATATAAACATTATCTTTCGAGCTAAATTCAGCCCAATGGTAATTACCGGCAAGACCTATTAATAAAATATCTCCAAGAGCTATAAGCCCTGCACCAATATAAATATATACTCTTCTTTGAGAACCAAAAATCGGCACACTATCAACTAATTGACCAAATACCATTTTTATAGTCCATGGAATACTGAGCCATACTCCAAGAGAAACAAGAGCCGTTGCCGAGAGTTTTAATTCTTCTTTTACCCAGAATGTTTCGGCAACACCGCTTATTCCGCTTGCTCCGTATGCAAAATAAACCATCAAAAGCGGTAAATACCTTAACCTAAAATGTCTGATTGGATTAAGTAAAGAATTTGTTATAGCTTCTTTTACATTAATCATTTAACGCCTTTATTCCTTCATAAGCTACATTTATCATTTTATCAATCTCTTCTTGTTGTATGATATATGGCGGCATAAAATAGATAATATTTCCAAGAGGTCTAAGAAGAACTCCGTTTTTAAGTCCGTATTCATATACCTTTAATCCCATTCTTTTTTGCCATGGATAATCGATCATCTCAATTGCACTTATCATTCCTGTTTGTCTGATTTCCTTTACATTTTTTAAATCCTTAAATTTTTGAATATTCTCCCAAATATATTTGCTTGTTTTTTTATTAAACTCTAAAACACTTAAACCCTCTTTTTCTTCAACTCTTAATTTCCACTCTCCGTTTTCTTCTTTCCATTTTCCGTTTTCAAATATATCAAGCGTTGCATTAGCAGCGGCAATTCCAAGTGGATTAGCCGTATATGAATGAGAATGTAAAAATGCTTTAAGTTCAGTATAATCACAATAAAACGCCGAATATATTTCATCTGTGGTTAAAACGACGCTTAAAGGCAAATATCCGCCTGTAAGTCCTTTGCTAAGCAACATAAAATCAGGTTTAACATCAGCTTGTTCACATGCAAACATACTGCCCGTTCTACCAAATCCCACTGCTATTTCATCGGCTATAAAATGTATGCCAAATTCATTGCAAAGTTTTTTTAATCCTTTTATAAATTCAGTTGAGTGCATTTTCATATATCCGGCGCATTGGACCAAAGGTTCGATAATTAAAGAGCTTACATCTTTATGATATTTTTCAAAAATTTCTCTTGCTTTAATTAAAGCTTTTTGTGTTTCTTCTTCACTTTTATTTTCTGGAATTGGAATAGTTATATTTTTAATTAAAATTTCCTTGTAAGTATCTTTATAAAGTCCAACATCTCCTACACTCAAAGCACCAATTGTTTCACCGTGATATGAATTTTGTAGGCTAAAAAAAAGAGGTTTGATTTTACCTTTGTTTTTCCAGTAATGAAAACTCATTTTCAAAGCAATCTCAACCGCACTGCTACCGTTATCTGCATAAAAAACTTTATCAAATCCGGTTAATTTACATAATCTTTCACTAAGTTTAATGGCGCCTTTGTGTGTAAAACCTGCAAAAATGACATGTTCTAATATTTCAAGCTGTTTTTTTATATTATTGTTAATATATTTATTTGAATGTCCGAATAAATTTACCCACCAGCTACTTATCGCATCAATATACTTTTTCCCTTCAAAATCTTCAAGCCAAATACCTTTTGCTTTTTTAATCGGAATTATCGGCAAATACTCATGATCTTTCATCTGAGTGCAAGGATGCCAGTTATATTTAAGGTCAATTTCCATAATTTCACTGTTTTTCATGCAAAATCCCTTTATTGTGTAGAATTTTTTTATTATAATATCAAAAGAATTCCGTGTTTTAGGGAAATATGACAAAAAAATTACAAAAAGAGGTATTAGATGATTGAATGGATGCAAACACATAGGAAATGGCTTGTTATTACAATTTGGGTTGCTACAATCGCTTTTATAGGTGCGGGCTTTGTAGGATGGGGACAATTTCAATTTGGAAGAAAAGAATCGGTAATTGCCAAGGTTAAAAATACGGTTGTAACGGTAAATGATTGGCAAAATGCATATCAGCAGGTTTTTAATCAAGTTAATAAACAAATGGGCGGAACGCTTGATGAAGCTACTGCAAAAAAAATGGGTCTTAAAAAAAGAGCGCTTCAATTAGCTATTCAAGATGCTATTTTCAGACAATTTGCAAAAGATTTGGGACTTTATGTAACCGATAAAGAACTTGCTGATAAAATTATTCAAGCTTTCGGTAGTAGAAAAACATATGAAATGTATTTGAGAAATGCAGGAATGAAAGCTGCTGATTTTGAAAAAAATCTAAGAAAACAGCTATTAGTGGAAAAATTATTTTCTTTTTTAAATATAAAACCTACAAAAACAGAAATTTTAAGTGTGGCAAGTGCATTATATAATGCCGATAATATGGATATAAAAATTCTTAAAAAAACGGATATTAATGTAAATTTAAGCGAAAAAGAAATAAAAAATTTTTGGGAAAAAAATAAAAATCTCTTTTTAAGTAAAGAAAAATATAAAATTGCTCTTATTAAAATACCTTTAAAAACAAATGCTTCTTTGAATAAATTAAAAAAATTTTATAATGAAAATAAGTTGAATTATAAAAATGAAAAAGGTGAAATATTAAGTTTTGATAAGGTTATTGATCAAGTAAAAAAAGATTATGCCGCTGAACAATTAAAAAAAGAGGCTGTTTTGGCTTATAAAAAATTAATAAATAATAATGGAAATTATGAAATCATTGCAATTTCCAAAAACAATAATTTAATTCCTGCCAATCAAATGAAAATTTTAATTTCAAAAGGATATTTGAAACCTTTTATTAACGATAATTCCTATATTATTGCAAAATTATTAGAAGATATCAAACCCGCTCCTCTTAGTTTTGAAAAAGCTAAACCATTGGTTATAGAAGAATTATTAAATAAAAAAGCCGTAGAAAAATTAATAAAAATTTCAAAAGAGAATTATAAAAATTTTAAAGGGGAAAATATAGGTTTTATAACCAAATATGATCTTAATAAGATAAAACTTCCTACTATGATTTCTTTTCTTTTTCTTGATAAAGTTTTTAGATCTCAAAAGCCTAATTATTTTGTTTTACTTCCTCATGACAATCCAAAATATTCCGTTCTTTATAGAATTAAGGAACAGAAATTGCTTGATAAAAAGGAATATCAAAAAAATAAAAAACGTATTTTTAATTTTACAAAAAATTTATTGCAGTTAGAATTTGTAAACGATTTATTAAATACTCTGGAAACAACATATAAAATTAAAGTTTATGTAAAATAAAGGAAAAAAATTGAAAAATATTTTGGCAATAGATATCGGAAGTTCCAAAACTACGGCTATAATCGCCAATTATGATAATAATAAAAATCTTTCGATTAGCGGTATCGGAGTTGCCCATTCAAAAGGAATAAAAAGAGGAACGATTGTAAATATAGATAATGCGGCAAAGTCTATAAAACAAGCACTCAATGATGCACAAAGAGTTGCGGGAATAGAAGTAAAAAAAGCTATAATAAGTGTTTCTACCAGTTATACGAAAAGTATTACCAGTTTTGGAATAGTAAATATTCCGGGAAATGAAATCAAAATAAAAGAGATTAATCGTTCAATTCAAATGGCTCTTCATAATGCAAACATTCCGAAAGATTATATGATACTTCAAGCAATTCCTTACAATTTTAAAGTGGATGAAATGAATGAAGTTGAAGATCCTCTTGGAATGAGCGGTAGTAGATTGGAAGTCAGTATTCATATAATTGCTATTCAAAAAAGCGGATACGACAATATTAATAGAACTATAAATCAAGCCGGACTTGAAATAGAAAATCTTGTTTCATCTGTTTATGCAAGTGGGCTTTCAACACTTAACGATGATGAAAAAGAACTTGGCGTTGGTCTTATTGATATAGGAGCAACAACGTCGGATCTAGGTATTTTTATAAATAAATCTTTGAGATATACGGATACCCTCGGTGTCGGAAGTCATCATATTACAAACGATCTTTCTATTGCTCTTCATACGCCTTTGGCCGATGCCGAAATGATAAAACTTAATTTTGAAGAACTTATTAAAAACGGGGAAGATTTAATAGAAATTTCGGTTATTGGAAATGAAAATGAAAAACAAAAAGCCTCCCTTGAAGCAATAACTCAAATAATTTCGGCAAGAATTGAAGAAACTTTTCTTTTACTTAGAAAAGAGATCGAAGATTCAGGACTTAAAAATAAAATCGGTGCTGGTATTGTTTTAACAGGGGGTTTTACAAATTTTTATAATATTAAAAATATTGCATCACAGTTTTTTGATAATTTACCTGTTCGAATCGGATACCCGAAAGAAATCAACGGTCTTTTCGAAAATTTAAAAAAGCCTGAATATGCTTGTGTTATAGGGCTTTTATTATATTCAATCAAGGAAGGGATTAATTATGAAGTAGATTCTAATAATAATTTTATTTCTAAAAGGTTAGAATTAAATTCTTTTGAAAAAAAAGAAGCAAAAGAGGAAGAAAAAGTCAAAGAAAAAGAGGAAGTTGCAACTATTTTAACAAAAACCGGACATAAACCCAGCTTTTTTCAAAAAATAAAAACTTGGCTTGGTAATTTATTTTAAAAGGGAGGATAAAAATGGATGAACTATATATTGTAAACGAAACAATTGACGGGCCGAAAATTAAAGTTATAGGTGTAGGAGGCGGCGGTAATAATATGATAAATTATATGGCTGCCAAAGGAATTAAAGATGTTGAATTAATCGCCGCCAATACTGATACGCAAGCTCTCAAAACAAGTAAAGCTCATAAAAAAATTCAGCTTGGAAAAGCTTTGACCAAAGGTTTAGGTGCTGGAATGAGACCTGAAATTGGAGCCAAAGCCGCAGAAGAAAGTTTCGAAGAAATAAAAGAGGCTCTTAAAGGTGCTGATATGGTATTTATTTCTGCCGGTATGGGAGGCGGAACCGGAACGGGAGCAGCCAGTATTGTTGCAAAAGCAGCAGCTGAAATCGGAGCGTTAACGGTAGGAGTAATAACAAAACCATTTATGTTTGAAGGTCCCAGAAGAAGAAAATTGGCAGAAACAGGGACAAATGAACTTAAAAAAGAAGCAAATTCAATCGTTGTTATACCAAATGATAAAATATTAACAATAATTGACAGAAAAATAGGCAGGAAAGAAGCTTTTTCATTGGTTGACGATGTTTTATACAAAGCAGTAACCGGAATTTCCAATATGGTTGTCAATTATGGAGAAAACGATATAAATGTTGATTTTAACGATTTAAAAACAATAATGTCGCATCAAGGATTGGCTTTAATGGGTGTAGGTGAGATTAAAGGAGAAAATGCCGCATTTGAAGCTGTAAAAATGGCAATAGAATCACCTTTGCTTGATAATATTGCAATTGATGGAGCAATGGGAGTTTTGGTTCATTATACAATGCACGAAGATTATCCTCTTGTAGAAATTCAAGAAAGTATGAGCATTATTGAAGAAAAAGCGGATGAAGATGCCGATATTATTTTCGGAACAACAACGGATAATTCACTCTCTCCTGATGAAATTAAAGTAACAATAGTTGCAACAGGATTTGAAAAAGAAAAAGCGGCTAATAAAACCGAAAATAAAGAATTAAAAATAAATCATATCGATGAAATGCTGACAAATACAAGAAAAGTAGTGGGTGGGATAGAAATAGACACTGAAAATTTGGATATTCCTACTTGGATCAGAAAAGCCAAGGATTAATTTTAACCGTAAACTAAAAATATTGTCGATAAAATATAATCGGCAATAAAAACCGCAATAGAAGCAATAACAACGGCTATTGTTGTGCTTTTCCCTACTCCTTTGGCACCGCCGGTTGTGAAATATCCTATATAAGTTCCTATTGCGCTTATTAAATATCCGAATACCAGACCTTTTACAAAACTCTGATTAATATCTTTAAATTCTGCGAATTGTCTTATATTATCCAAATATTTATATCCGTTGACATCCAACGAGACCGTAGAAATAAAATATGCACTAAAATTTGCCACTGCATCAAAAAACAATATCAAAAGCGGCATTGCAATAATTGTAGCCAATATTCTTGGAACTATCAAATAATGTTTGGAATCAACAGCCATAACATCAAGAGCGTCTATTTGCTCGGTAACTCTCATACTTCCAAGTTCAGCCGCATATGCGCTTACACCTCTACTAACAACCATCAAAGATGCAAATACTGGTCCGAGTTCTTTTACAATGGATATAAATATAGTATATCCCATAAAGTCTTCCACACCGAATTTATGAAAACCGTTATACAATTGAACCGCTTCTACCATACCAGTAAAAAAAGAAGTTAAAAATATAACGCCAATACTTTCATAACCTATGAATTTTAATTGTTCCGATAATACTCTTATTCTATAAGGCGGTTTAAATAATAAAAACAAAATTTTTATCTGAAAAATAGACCAATCCCCAATTTTATAAATAAAATTAATTGTATTTTTACCGATTATGTATAAAAGTTTAGAAAACAATTTAAACCTTTTTTGATAAAATTATATCAAACTATATTGAAAAGGAAGCAAATGGCAAAAGAAAAAGAAAATAAAGAAGTAGAAGAAACCCAAGAAAAAAAAAGCGGCGGGAGTAAATTATTATTAGTAATTATCATTATTTTACTTTTATTATTACTTGTAATTGGAGGGTTAGTGGCTTATTTTTTATTAAGCGGTAATTCAAATCAACAACAACCTCAACAGGCTCAGAAAATAGAACAAAAACATAAAGAGGCTGCTTTGGCACAAATCGGACCTATTTATCCTCTTGATCCGTTTACCGTTAATTTAGTCAGTTCAAATGCAGATAGATATTTAAAATGTAAAATAGATTTAGAGCTTGATTCACCTAATTTACAAAAAGAAATCGATAAAAAATTGCCGGCAATCAGAGATATGATTATCCAAATTCTCTCTTCTAAAACAGTTGAAGAAATCCAAACCGCTAGAGGAAAAGAAAAATTAAAAGAAGAGATAAAAAGAAAATTAAATTCGATTTTAACAACCGGTGAAATTAGACATATATATTTTACTCAGTTTGTTATTCAATGATAAAAATAGGCATAGATATAATTGAAATTAAAAGAATAGAAAATTTAATTGATAAATTCGGAATTCAAAAATTAAAATTTTTAAATAATGATGAATTTTGTTCCGATAAGCCTCAAAACATAGCCGGAATTTATGCTGCAAAAGAAGCTTTTTCCAAAGCTCTTGGCTTTGGTATTGGCGAGAAGTTTTCTTTTAAGGATATTTCAATTCTAAAAAATAATTATGGCAAGCCATTTATTAAAATAAATTCATCTAAAATAAAGATAAAAAATTGCGATTTATCTATAACTCATGATGGAGGATTTGCTATTGCCGCCGTTATTGTGGAAATATAGCTTTTTTGATATAATTTTCTTCCAAGACCCCGTAGCTCAGCTGGATAGAGCATCACCCTGCGGAGGTGAAGGTCACGCGTTCGAATCGCGTCGGGGTTGCCACAAAATATTAAAAATAAAAAATGGAAAATTTAAAATTTAAAGAAAAAATATTAAAAAACAAGATCTATACTGTTACATTAATTCATCAAGACACCCTCTTTTCTTCTAACGGAAAAGATTTGAATTTACAAACCGCAAGAAAAAAGTCATACGGTGAATTTTACGAGAGATTTTTATGCAAAAATTATTTTGAGGATTTTTATATTGATAATCTTTATAAAGATGCTAAAAATACTAAATTTTTAAATAAAAAACTTTATAAATTTTACGAAATAGAAAATCTTGAAAAAGAAGATTTGATCGATTTTAATTCTTCTTCATTTGAAATCCTCTCTATACCGTTTGAAAACAATAAAAAAGAAATTGTCTATTTCCCAATAAATCTTATACAAAATTTTTATGCAAGCAATGGAATGGCTTTTCATTTCAATAAACAAAAGGCTCTTTTTAATGCTTTGTTTGAAGTAATGGAAAGGTATGTTAAATTTTATGTGTTAAAAAACATTTATACTCTTCCGAAAATAAATCATTACTTTAACAATGAAAATATTCAAATTTACGATGCAACGCTTGATGGAAAATATCCTGTAATGGCTGCAAGTTATATAAAAAATAATAAAATAATTTTAACTTTCGGTAGTGATTTTGAAAAAGAAAAGGCAATAAAAAAGGCTTATTTGGAACTTTTTCAAGGACGTGAAAATTTTGAAAATATCGGGGAAATAACTGAAAATGAATTTGAATGTATTGATAGTTTCAATCTTGAAAGACATTTTATTTCAACTGACGGGAATGTTCATAAAGATATTTTAAAAGGTGATTATAAAATCTTAAAATGGAATTTCAAAGAAAAATTTGATTATTTTGACGAATATTACATAAAAAATTACAGTTATGAAAATTATTATGCCTTTCATTTAATAATACCCGGTTTTTCAGAAGTTTATCCGATAGATGATTTAATATACAATAACAAAAACAGAGGTAAATTTTATAGAAATTATGTGTTAAATGCAAAGAAATATTCGAAGCGTGAAATAAGCGATAAGTTAAATGAGCTAAATCCGTTTATAGATATCGGAAAATTTATAGGCGTGGAATTTGAAAAAAATATGACAGTCAAAGATTTTTTGGAAAATAAAGATTTTGAATTTGAATATTCGAAAAGATACAATAATATTATCGCATTTTCAAAATTAATATAATTATTGCCGGGAGGGCGTTCGCGCAGTGACTTTGGACTCCCGCGAGTCACATATGAGGATAGGAGAAACGGTTTAGGGGCGAAACCATATCGCCACACACGCCGTTTACTACCACTCTCCTCTACAAAGTCATTGTAGGGCCCCAAAATATGCGGGTAGCGCACCTCCCAGGTATTAATAATTATACCATATTTTTATGTTTTAGTCAATCAAACATCGAAATATCAATATTTTTGGCAATTTCAATACAATTTTTTATTGAAGGAGATTTGGGCATTAAAATATTTTTAACATTAAATTTTTCCAATGCTTTTTTTGTTTTTTTGCCAATAGCTATAACCTTAATATTTTCAAAATTTTCTGTTTTTCTAAAACATTCAACCGTTGAAGGTGAAGAAAAAATGACAATCGAAGGTTTTTTTATTTTTATCTCGGGTATATTGCATACTGTTTCATAAACGATTTTTTCTATTAATTTATTGGAGGAATTTTTAAATATTTCATTAATCGGTGAAATTATTTTTTTTGCTCTTAAAAAAAGAAATGTTTTATTTTGAAAATTTTTAATTATTTCGTTTGCAAATTCATCTCCGTAAGCTGATTTAGATATAAATTCAACCTTTCCGCCAAGTTTTTCAATTTCTTTTGCAGTGGAATTGCCTATTGCAAAAGAAGGAATATTTTTCCATTTTTTATTAATTTTATTAATTGCCCTAACCCCGTTTTTTGATGTAAAAATCAAATAATTAACTCTATCAAAAGAAATAAAAGGAGAGAGAAAATTAATCTTTATAACAGGATAATTCAAAACATTCTCATATTTTTCATTTGTTAAGATATAAACAGGTAATTTTTCACTTTTCACTGTTCACTTTTCACTTATTTTTACTCCCATTCGATTGTAGCTGGCGGTTTTGATGAGATATCATAAACCACTCTGTTTATTCCCTCTACTTCGTTTATAATTCTTGTTGAAACTTTTTCCAAAAATTCATGAGGCAAATGCGAAAATGTTGCAGTCATTCCATCGCTTGAACTTACGCACCTGATAGCAACCGTATTGTCGTATGTTCTGTTATCTCCCATAACGCCTACACTTCGCACATTAAGTAAAACCGCAAAAGCCTGCCAAACTTTATTGTAAAGCCCCCAAGCTTTAAGTTCTTGTATTAAAATTGCATCGGCTTCTCTTAAAATATTGAGATCTTTTTCGTTTACTTCCCCCATTATTCTAATTGCAAGCCCGGGACCAGGAAAAGGATGTCGGTATACCAAATCAGCCGGCAATCCGAGTTCAAGCCCAAGTTTTCTAACCTCATCTTTGAAAAGTTCTCTTAACGGCTCTATAAGTTCGAATTTCATCCACTCAGGCAATCCTCCGACGTTATGATGCGATTTGATTGTTTTGCTTGGTCCTTTAACGGATACACTTTCAATTACATCCGGATATAGCGTTCCCTGAGCCAAAAATTTTGCATCTTTGTGTTTTTTTGCTTCTTCTTCAAACACTTCTATAAACGTATGTCCTATAATTTTTCTTTTTTCTTCCGGGTCAATTACGCCTTTTAATTTAGTCAAAAAATTTTCTCTTGCATCTACGGTTATTAAAGGCACATGCAAAACGTTTTTAAAAGCATGCTCAACCTCTTCTTTTTCGTTTTTTCTTAAAAGTCCCGTATCCACAAAAATAGGAATTAGTTTATCCCCTATTGCTTCGTGTAAAAGTGCGGCTGTTACCGAACTGTCAACTCCTCCGCTTAAAGCGCAAATCACCTTATTATCTCCTACCTGTTCTTTTATTTTTTTGATTTGTTCTTTTGCAAAATGTGCCATATTCCATTTGCTTGTAACGTTACATACTTCCCTTGCAAAATTTCTTAAAATTTTTGCCCCTTCTACCGAGTGTGCTACTTCCGGATGAAACTGAATTGCATAAATATTTTTTTCTTCATTGACAATTGCAGCATAAGGAGCGTTTTGAGTATGCGCTATTCTTTTAAATCCATTCGGTAGTTTTTCAACTCTGTCTCCATGACTCATCCATACTATTGTAGGATTTGTTACATCTTTGAATAATTTATGAGGATCATCGATAAAAAGTTCCGCTTTACCGTATTCATGATGATTTGCTTTAATAACCTCACCTCCGAAATCAACGGTAATTAATTGCATTCCGTAACAAATTCCAAGAATCGGGAAACCTAATTCATATATTTTTTTATCCACTCTGTAAGCATTTTTGTCATAAACACTTGCAGGACCTCCGCTGAAAATTATTCCTTTGGGATTTTTTTCTTTTGCGATTTTCAATCCGTCAAAATACGGAACAATTTCGCTATAAATCCCCTCTTCTCTTAATCTTCTTGCAATTAATTGCGTATACTGGCTTCCAAAATCAAGTATTAATATCTCTATTTGCATCAACTTCCTTTTTGATTAAAATTTTATCAATAAAGCCCCATTATTTCAAACTGAACATACCATATCGCAACACTCAAAATATATCCGGCAAGAACTGCCCAGCCGTATTTCATATGAGAATTAAACGTATAAATTCCTTTCATTCTTCCCATTACTCCAACTCCTGCGGCACTTCCGAAACTGATTAAACTTCCCCCTATTCCTGCTGTCATGGTAACAAGCATCCATTGATCATGTCCCATATTTGGATCAGCTTTTAAAATGGAAGCCATTACCGGAACATTATCTATAATTGCACTTATAAATCCTACTCCTACATTGGCCCAAGTATCTCCGATTATTTCGTAAAGATATACTATATAAATAAGCCAACCCAAAAACGCCAAAGCTCCGACCGCACTTAATATACCGAAAAAGAAAATAAGAGTATCGTTTTCTATTTTTGCCATATTTACAAATACATTTATATTTTCTTTATGTCTTTTTTTGTGATAATAGGCATATAATTGCAAAAGCGAAAGGCCGAACATCATTCCCCACATCGCAGGATAATGCATTACCAAATGTCCGAAAACCGAAATTGCAATGGTAAAAAAGCCTAAAAATATAACAACTTTTCCACCTTTTTTGATTTCCGTTTTGGGTGTGGTTAACACATCGAAATGAGGCTCACCCTTAGGAACAAAAAGGCTAAGAAGCCATGCCGTTAATATCCATCCTAAAAAAGCGGCCGGAAACAGTGATAAAAAGTCTACAACATCTCCTTTCCCGCCTGCCCAGACCATTAAAGTAGTAATATCGCCAAAAGGCGACCATGCTCCGCCTGCATTTGCAGCTACAACGATGTTTATGGCACCTGGAACCAAAAATTTGAAATTTTTCTTATCTATTGTATAAAGCACGGTTGAGAGTATCAAAGCAGTAGTTAGATTATCTGCTACTGGGCTTATCCAAAAAGAAAGAGCTCCGGTAATCCAAAAAAGTTTTTTATAAGAATAGCCTCTGGAAATTAGCCTGTAACGAAGTGCATCAAACACTCCCCTTTCAATCAGACTTTCTATATAAGTCATTGCTACAAATAAGAAAAAGAAAATTTCCGCAATTTCCTCGATAAGCTCTTTTAACTGATGATGCAAAGGCGCAATATCGAGATTATTTACAAAATAATAAATCCCAATAAGCATAAAAGAGAATGTTCCTATAAATAAAGCAGGCTTGGCTTTGTTCATATCCCATTTCTCTTCCGTTGCAATCAGGATATAACCAATAACAAAAATTATCAATACCCCCCATCCGACCCATGTATGTGTTAAATTCAATGTATGTTCCATATCTCTCCTTTAATTAATAATATAATGTGCTCCAAGCGATTCTTTTCTTTTAAGAGCGCTTTTTACAATCTCTTCCGCCGTCAAAAATCTAAGCCTTGCCATTCTGCCGAGTTTATTTTTTGTGTTTTGAATAAATTCAAGTGTTTTTGTTAACCCTTTTTTATTTCTTATTATACCTACATTTTGCCACATATATTCTCTAAGTAAATTTTTATATTTTTTGTCATCTTTTTTGAACAGCTCTTCATTTATAATATCGAATTCTTTATTTTTTTGGGTTTTGAAATTATTTTTTATTATATCTTCCGCCGCTCTTTTTCCGAAAACAAAACATTCGAGCGTGGAATTGCTTGCAAGTCTGTTTGCACCATGAACACCGGTATTTGCAACTTCTCCAATGGCATACAGATTATTAAATCCCGGAATTTTGGAATTCAAATCAACTTCAATTCCCCCCATTATATAATGAAAAGCTGGCGATATCGGAATAGGTTCATACGGAACATTGATATCATAATCTCTTAATTTATTGAAAATAGTAGGAAATCTCTTTTTAAAATATTCTTCATCAAACATACTGACATCAAGATAAACCTTATGTCCCTTTTGCTGATGCATAAAAATAGCTCTGCTTACAATATCCCTACTAGCAAGTTCTCCTCTTTGGTCATATTCGAACAAAAATCTTTTTTTATTTTCATCTATAACATAAGCTCCTTCACCTCTTAGAGCTTCTGTTAAAAGGAGTTTTTGTGAAAAATTCATCTCTATAAACACGGTCGGATGAAACTGCGTCATTTCCATATCTTTAAGTTTTATTCCTTTTTCTACCGCAAGACCTTGCATTTCTCCGGCAATTGTTCTTGCATTGGTGTCATATTTATAAAGAGCTCCTATACCTCCGCTTGCAATTACCACATTATTTGCATAAATATTATGTTTTTGATTTTTATGCAATATTGAAACTCCGTAAGCTGTTTTGTTTTCTATTAAAATATCAAAAACCACCGATTCATCCAAAAGATAACTTTTATCTTTTTTGAGTAAAAATTTATGAATTTCCCTGCCTGTGGCATCTCCTCCTTTGTGGTAAACTCTCGGAATAGAATGCGCACCTTCTCTTGTAGGACCGGGAGAAAAATTAAAACCGTATTCATCAAGCTCTTTTATTAATGTCAAAGATGATTTGCTTAAAATTTCCACCGCTTCTTTTCTGTTATAAAAACTGCCTGCTACCAAAGTGTCTTTTATATGCAAAGGAACGTCTTTTTTATCATTTGCAATTGTCACACCACCTTGTGCATAAAAGCTATTGCAATCCCAAACTTCGTTTTTGGTAATTATTAATGTTGAAAATCCTTTTTCGTTCAAAAATCTTGCATTCCATATAGCCGCAAGCCCGCTTCCTATAATTATGCAATCGAATTTCATTTTACTCCTATCTTTACTTTCATTGTGGAATTAATATCTATTATTTTTAAATCGCTTGCATTAATTTCTTTTTTTTTCTCAGGCTCCCATCTTGGAGGAGCTTTATATCCGCATCCGGCCAAAAAAATAGATATAATTGCAATATGAAAACATCCAATGAAATAATAACGCATATTTTAAAACCTTTTGAAAACAAAATAAAAATTTATCGTTGTTTGAAAAAAATTATAACATTAATGCCGCCAAAATACAAAAAATATATCCTCTCAATTCAATATAAAGGCAATCTTTTATATATAAAAGTTTCTCACCCGGCAATAAAGCAGGAATTGTTACTTAAAAAAAATGAAATTTTTTCTGTTATTAAGATTATGCATACAAATAATATTTGTAAAGAAATAAATCCCAAAAAACTTTTTATAGATTATAAATACACCCCTGTGCCTAAACCACCAAAAGAAATTAAATTTTATATAAAAAAGGCAAATGATTTTGAAAATAGGGCTAAAAACCCAGAAATTAAAAAAATTTTCGATGAAATAAAAAAGATATTAAATTAATTATTTTCTTTTATCGATAATTCTTTTCGCTTTACCCATACTTCTTTCAATCGTATGAGGTTTAACCAGATCTATTTGTGCATTGATATAAAGATTATTTAAAAATTTATGTATAAGATCTTTTTTGATTTTATTTAAATTTTCTTCATTAAAAGGAACGTTTTCATTAACTTCTATAATTACTTCGAGTTTATCTAAATATCCTTTTTTTGCCGCTACAATCTGATAATTCAGACTGACATCTTCATAATTTGCAATTACGTGTTCTATTTGGGAAGGATATACATTTACGCCGTTAATAATTAGCATATCGTCCGCCCTTCCCTTTACACTATCCATTCTTACAAACGTTCTGCCGCAAGCGCAAGGTTCTCTATGCAGTTTTGTAATGTCTCCCGTTTTATATCTTATAAGAGGGAGCGCTTGTTTTGTAAGTGTCGTAATTACAAGCTCACCCTCTTCCCCCTCAGGCAAAACTTTTCCCGTTTCAGGATCAATTATTTCAGGATAAAAATGATCTTCATTTATATGAAGGCCGATTCCTTTATTGCAACTTGCCGAAACTCCCGGACCTATTATTTCACTAAGCCCGTAAACTTCTACATATTCGATTTGCCATGCTTTTGCAACTTCTTTTCTTAATCCTTCGCTTGTAGGCTCGGCTCCGAAAAATCCGACTCTTAATTTATAATCTTTCTTAAATTCAGGGCCTTCCCTTCTTGCAACTTCCGCTAAATGCAGAGCGAAACTCGGGGTTGCACAAAGAACGGTTGCTCCGAAATCTCTCATTAACATCAATTGTCTTTCGCTAAATCCTCCGCTTGCCGGAACTATTGTGGCACCCAATTTTTGAGCAGCTTCGTGAAATCCAAGCCCTCCTGTGAAAAGTCCGTATCCATATGCGTTATGAACCACATCTTTGCTCGTTACATCACCCATTGCATAAATTCTCATCATCACCTCATTCCAAACATCCATATCTGTGGCTGTGTATCCTACAACCGTAGGTTTTCCGGTAGTTCCGCTTGAAGAATGAATTCTTACAACCTCGCTCATAGGCACTGTAAAAAGCCCGAAAGGATAATTGTCTCTTAAATCCTGCTTTCTCGTAAAGGGGAGTTTTTGAATGTCTTTTAACGATTTAATATCATCCGGAGTTATACCCATTTCGTCAAATTTGTTTTTGTAAAATCGGCTTAAATGATAAACTCTTTTTAAAACCTCTTTTAATCTTTTTAATTGAATTTTTTCTATCTCTTCTCTTGGTGCAGATTCAATTTTACTGAAAATCATTTTTTGCGTCCTTTATTATGATATTTAATATTTTTTGTATATCAAAATTATGACTAACTGATAGCATTCCAAAAATTTTCATTGTTTCTAAAATAATAAAAGCATTTTTTTTATCAAACTTAAAATATGCAAATTCTTTTGTTTTAGCATTTCTTCCTATTAATGAAAATTCGCTGATAAGCTCAGTTATAGGAAAGCAAAAATAAAGCATAGGTTGAATTCCAACTGCTTTTTGTTTTTCTCTGATTGTAATTTCCGCAATTATTTCATAATTTTTAAATTTATAAATTAGTTGTGGGTATTCAATTTTTAATATCTCAAAATCCAAATCATTAATTTTTTCACTTTGCGGATGAGTTCTTTTTATTTGACAATGGGAATGTTTTTCTATTAAATTTTCTTTTTTTAAAGAAGATAAATAATTTTTTAATTTTTTTAATTCATCTATTTTTATAATTCCAAATTCGACCATATAATATAGATATTCGCTAAGTTCATATAAATACTTTTTTTTACCATTATAAGCTGTGAATTTAATATTTTTTATTGTAGTTAAATCTTTTTTTAATTTTTCGTTATATTCTTTTCCAATTTCTATATCAAATCCTATCTGCCATTCAATATAGTTTTTTAAAGTAAATTTATTTTGCTTGCTTGCAAAAGGAACTCCATAACCATAAATATTATCTCTTGTTTTTACTCTTATTTTTCCAGTTGTGGTTGTTAAAGGAATAGCAATAAAAATTTCTTTTTTTTCATAATCTATTTTTTCAATAAACATAATGATTTCCTAATAATTCTTTAAAATATTCAATTATTTTTTTTCTAACAAAATTAATATTTATACTTTCATATTTATAATAATTCTTTAAAAATTCCCATCTATTTAAAGCTTCTTGAATAAAATAAATTTTATATTTCTTAAAAAGCTCATTATCGATAATAACATCTAAATTACCGAAGTAATAAGGAAAAACTTTACTAAATTGTTTAACAACATCTACATAAACATAATAATCAAGTTTTTCTTTATCTATAATAATCGAATTGTAGCTAAATTTATCTATAAAAGTTTTATTTCTCTTTAAAGCATTTAAATCTCTCATTGTCCAAAATAATATATCATCTTGTTTGGGTATTTTATTTTTAAGCGGGTATTTTCTTATGTAATTTGAAATATAATCAAAATCGTTTAATTTAAATTTTTTCCCATTAATTGTTTCAAATTCAAAATTTTTTATATATTCATAATCCATTCCGTCTTTGTTTTTAATATATAAAGCTATTACTATCGGGAAAGAAATTCCTTTTGAAGTTTCTTTAAAAGTTTTACTGTCAATTATTTTACTCTCAATAAGTTTATAATTTTTATTAAAATTTTTTAAAAGATTAAAATTTGCTTTTTTTATTAAATATGAAAGCGGATGTAAAACACAAATAATATCAGCATTTAATTTTGCATAAGAAAGTAAAAAACTTATTCCGTAATCTCTTGTTTTTATATCTTCGTCAATTTCTATTTTATTTTCTTTTATATTGTTTCTAATAATAGAAGTTGTGTCGTTATAAGGGGGATTTCCTATTATGATTAATTTTTCGTTTTTTTTAATATGGAACATTTTTCTTGAAACATTTTTTAGTGCATTTTTATTAAAAATTATCAAATCTTTAAAATTTGTTTTGAGTGCATTATAGGCTATTTTGTCAATATCGTTTGCAACTTTTTTAACATCAACATCTATGCTAAAAAAATTTCCGTATCCAGCCGACGTATCTAAAACAACGCTGTTTTTATCTAAAAAATTTTTAATCATTTTCCAAACGATCAAAACATAATTTCTAGGAGTATAAAATGCCCCTAAATTGATTTTTTCTTTATAATTTAAATGAGTGGTTAATGTTAAAGACAATTCTATCTCCACATATTATATTAATTTATTTTTTAATTTTATCATAATTTTTTATTCTCAATGCTTTATCCAAAATTTCAGAATTTTGTTTTGAAAATTTCGGATTAATTTTTTCAATTGCTTTTTTTACCTCTTTTGCGCTGAAAGGGAAATTTTTCACTGTTGATAAGACAATTCCAAGCATAAAGACATTTAACCCTTTTGCATCAAAGACTCCGTTTTCAGCTAATTTATTCGCATCAATACAAAAAACATCGGTTTTAATATCAGGAAAAATATCAGAATTTACCGCAATTTTTCCTCTCTTTTTAAGATACGGCAGATTAATCAAAGTTTCGTTTTTATCAAGTCCTATTAACAAATCGGCTTGATTATAATCAATCAAAGGAGTATAAAAATTTCCTATTTTAATGTGAGAGCTTACACTCCCTCCTCTTTGGCTCATACCATGATTTTCTGTTCCTAAAAACTTTAAATTCCTATTAGCTGCGCAAATACTCAAAATTTTTACTAAAAAAACAACACCCTGTCCTCCAAATCCAGCAATTACAATCTGGTATTTCATTTTTCTCTCCTTACAAAAGCATCGCTTGGGCAAATTCCGCTTATGCATACACCGCATCCCACACAAAGCAGAGGGTCAATTTCGATTTTGCCGTTTTCATTATAAGACATTGGAGGACAAACAAACTCGGTGGTGCAGATATCACACGCCACACATTTGCTTTCGTCCACCGTTGCAAATTCGCCTATTATATTTTCTTTTGCTTTTTCTTTATCAAGCACGCAAAACTGTCTGCTGATTACCACAAGTGGTTTATTAATATCATTAAATCTTTTTTTAACTTCTTTGAAAAATTCTATTGTTTTTTTAATATCAGGTTCATAAAAATATTCCATTACCTCAGCACCGCATCCGCTAACCACCTTTTTCAAATCGACATCCGGATTGATTCTTTCGGGTGTGTTTTGCCTTCCGGTCATCGCCACGGTTGAATTATCAAGAATTACAAGAATAAATTTCGCTTTTTGATAAACAGCATTTATAAGAGGTGCAACTCCCGAATGATAAAAAGTGGAATCGCCAATAGTAGCAATAACCGTTTTTTCTTTATTGCTCAAAGAAAATCCGTGAGCCATTGAAACGCTTGCCCCCATACACAAAACCGTATCAATTGCCTGCTGGTTAATTCCAAGCGTATAACATCCTATATCTGACGGATAAATGCTTTTTTTTGGTTTAAATACTTTTTTAATAGCAAAGAAAATATCCCTATGAGGACACCCGGGACACAAATTCGGTTTTCTTTTTTTAACTTCTCCTGCGTTAAATACCGGTTTATAAATATTTTCGCCTTCATAAAATCCGGCTTTTTGAAGGGCTTTTAAAACTTTTTCTTTGCTCATTTCATCTATTTTATGAACAATACCGTTCATTTTTCCTAAAACTTTTTCATTTCTAATTTCTTCTTCTATAACCGGATAAGTCTCTTCCATTATCAAAACTTTTTTATAAAAGGCGATAATATCATTCATATTAGGTAAAGGATAAGGCATATCGATTTTTAAAACATCTATATCAAGTCCCAAATCTTCAAGCGTCTCTTTTACAAACCCGTAAGAAACACCGCTTGCAATAATTAAGTTTTCAGTATTTTTAAGTTCTTTCAACTTCGGTTTTATTAATTTTTCGAAATTATATTCTTTTATTTTTTCCAATCTCTCAAGCTGTTCGTGAGCCTGTTTTAATCTTCCTTCTCTTGGCACGGCAGCCCATCTTGGAATATCCCTTTGAAAAGCGCCGGTTTGTTTTTCAAATTTAAAATTATCTTCAATTTCCACTATTTCTCTTGAATGCGATACTCTCATTACACTTCTTAACATAACCGGCACTTCAAATTTTTTGGATATTTCAGCTGCCAATTTTGTAAAATTATAAGCTTCTTGCGGGGTAGCTGGATCAAGAACTGGAATTCTTGCAAATCTTGCAAATTCACGGCTGTCTTGCTCGGTTTGGGAAGAATTAAATCCCGGATCATCAGCCACAATTAAAATAAAAGCCCCTTTGTTTCCGATAAAACTTGCGCTCATC
>JALVTJ010000052.1:31830-78995 GCA_027036005.1 Nautiliaceae bacterium | reverse complement strand
AATAATTTTTGGACTATCAGATGGACTATCAAAGATTTAAGATTTTTTGAAATTACCGAAATATAGGGATTTTATGTGGATTAAATGGTACCGGCGGTGGGACTCGAACCCACATGAGCAAGGCTCATCGGATTTTGAGTCCGACGCGTCTACCAGTTCCGCCACGCCGGCTAAGTCAAGGGAATGAAATTATATTCAATTCCCTTGAAAAAATCAAGTTATAAATTAAGAATTTACCAATTCTTTTAATTTTTTACCTACTTTGAATTTAACCGCTTTTGTTTCTGGTATTTTAATTTCTTTTCCGGTTCCTGGAACTCTTGCAACTCTTGGAGCTCTTGTAACCACTTCAAAACTTCCAAAACCTATAAAACTTACTTTTTCACCTGCTTTTAGAGCTTCTTCAATAGCTTCGATTGTAGCGTCGATAACTGCATTTACATCTTTTTTACTTAAACCGCATTTCCCTGCAACGGCTGAGATTAATTCTGATTTCTTCATTTTTCCTCCTTTTTTGTGTTTCAAAAAATTTTACTCTTTTTTTTACCCAAAAATCAAGAGTTTTATTGAAATTTGATATAATTTTGCTAAAAAAAGGTTAAAAATGCAATCATGCGAGCTTCCAAGTGCTCAAAAAGCAGATAAAAATATCTGCAAAATTCTAAAAAATTCCAAAATTATAGCAGTTGTAGGTCTTTCACCCAAACCGCACAGAGCTTCAAATCAGGTAGCAAAATATATGCAAGAAAAAGGGTATAAAATAATTCCAATTTATCCGAGAGAAGAAGAAATTTTAGGCGAGAGAGTTTATAGAAGTTTGGAGACAATTGATTTTGAAATTGATATTGTCGATATTTTCAGAAAAAGCGAAGATACGCCTTTTATAGTTGAAAAAGCCGTTAAAGTTCCGGGGGTTAAGTGTATTTTTTTGCAAGAAGGAATAAAAAACGAAAAATCCAAAGAAATTGCTAAAAAAGCCGGAATTTTCTATGTTGAAGACAAGTGTATAATGGTAGAGCATATAAGATGTGAAAAAGAGGGATTATTATAAAACGAAATAAAATAAATGGAGTAAATAATGATCGAACTAAACAAAATAAAAAAAGCTAGAGAAAGATTAAAAGATATAGTTTATAACACTCCTTTTCCAAACGCACCTAAGCTTTCGCAAGAAGTGGGGAATGAAATTTATCTGAAAAAAGAGAATCTTCAAACAACCGGTTCTTTTAAATTAAGAGGAGCGTTTAATAAAATAGCTTCTTTGCCGGAAGAGAAAAGGAAAAAGGGCGTAATAGCGGCAAGTGCCGGTAATCATGCGCAAGGTGTAGCGTTTGGAGCTAATTATTTTAATATACCTTCGATAATAGTTATGCCCGAAGCCACACCTTTAACGAAAGTAAGCGGAGTTAAAGAATACGGCGGAGAGGTGGTTCTTGCAGGAAACAATTATGATGAAGCGTATGAATATGCTCTTAATCTGGCAAAAGAAAAAGGACTTGAATTTATTCATCCTTTTGCGGATGAGGAAGTAATGGCTGGGCAGGGAACTATCGCCCTTGAAATGTTGGAAATTATTCCGGATTTGGATTATATAATTGTTCCGGTAGGCGGCGGAGGGCTTATAAGCGGTATTGCAAGTGCCGCGAAACAGATTAATCCGCATATAAAAATAGTTGGCGTAACTGCGGAAGGTGCACCGGCAATGAGGCTAAGTTTTCTTAGCGGAAGCGTTCAAGATACTTCTTATGTAAAAACAATAGCGGATGGTATTGCAGTGAGGGATACTTCTCCAATCACTTATAAAATCATTAAAGAAACGGTTGATGATATTGTAGAGGTAGACGATGAGGAAATAGCAAATGCAATTTTATTTTTGATGGAAAAACAAAAAATAGTCGTAGAAGGTGCGGGAGCGGTGGGAGTAGCCGCACTTTTACACCACAAAATAAAATTTGGCTCTCCGAAAAAAGTGGGAATTGTTATAAGCGGCGGAAATATAGATGTTACAATGATTAATTTGATTATAGAAAAAGGTTTATTAAAATCACATAGAAAAATGAAAATGGTTGTAACATTGGTTGATAAACCGGGGGCTTTAATGAAATTAACGGAAATTTTATCCGAACAAAGAGCAAATATAGTTTCAATAGGATATGACAGAACGGATTTAAATTTGGCAATCGGGGATGCGAATGTTTCCGTTGCTCTTGAAACAAGAGGAGTCGAACATCAAGAAGCCATAAAAAGAGCTTTGCATAAAAACGGTTTCAGGTTTGTGGTGGAATAATAGGTGAATGGGTAGATGGGTGAATAAAATACGAGCCGTTAGTATTTAATATGAAGCGCTAAATATGAAGTGAGTAGTATTAAGTGTTGATTCAAAACTCATAACTTATAATAAAATACAAGGAGAATAAATGAATAAAAATTTTGAAGTTGTAATAGGGCTTGAAGTTCATGTTCAGCTTAATACCAAAACAAAAATTTTTTGCAGCTGTCCTACAAGTTTCGGAGATGAACCGAATAAAAACACGTGTCCTGTGTGTTTGGGTTTACCCGGTGCGCTTCCGGTTATGAATAAAGAAGCTGTTAAAAAAGCCGTTATGCTCGCAAAAGCTATAAAAGCAAAAATAAATAAATTTTCCACATTCGAAAGAAAAAATTATTTTTATCCGGATTTGCCAAAGGGATATCAAATAAGCCAGTTTGTTGTTCCGATTATCGAGCATGGCGAAATAATATTGGATTCAGGTAAAAAAATAGGTATTACAAGAGCACATCTTGAAGAAGATGCGGGGAAAAACATACACGACGGGGAAATTAGTAAAGTCGATTTAAACAGGGCCGGAACACCGTTACTTGAAATTGTAAGCGAACCGGATATGAGAAGTAGCGACGAAGCTATTGAGTATCTTAAAAAACTTCATGCGATTGTCAAATATCTTGGAATTAGCGATGCGAACATGCAAGAAGGCTCTTTCAGATGCGATGCAAACGTTTCAATAAGACCAAGAGGACAAAAAGAATACGGAACAAGGGTTGAGCTTAAAAATATAAATTCTTTCCGATTTATAAAACAAGCCATAGAATATGAAGTTGAAAGACAAATAGAAGCTTGGGAAGAGGGTGAATATGAAACGGAAGTTGTGCAAGAAACCAGACTTTTCGATTCAAAAACGGGTGAAACAAGAAGTATGAGAGGAAAAGAAGAGAGTGCCGATTACAGATATTTTCCGGAGCCTGATTTATTGCCTCTTGAAGTCCCGGATGAGTTTTTTGATATTGAAATACCTGAACTTCCGAATCAAAAGAAAGATAGATACATAAATGAATTTAAACTAAAAGAATACGATGCCGGTGTATTGACCGCAGAGCCGGAACTCGCTGCGTTTTTTGAATTAATGATAAAATTCGGAGTCGAACCTCAATTAGCAAACAGATGGCTTGCAATTGAGCTTTTGGGAAGGTTGAATAAAGCCGGAATATCAATAGAAAATTCACCCGTAAACGCTAAAAAATTGGCTCTTATTGCAATAAGAGAAAAAGAAGCCGTAATAAGCGCGGCAGGGGGGAAGAAAGTTTTGGATTTGTTGATGCAAGAGGATATTGAAGTAGATGCGGCAATAGAAAAATTGGGGCTTAAACAGGTAAGCGACGAAAGTGCGATTGAAAAAATAGTAGATGAAGTATTAGGAGCAAATGAAGATAAAGTAGCCGAATATAAAGCCGGAAAAGAGAAACTTTTCGGATTTTTCGTAGGGCAAGTTATGAAAGCAAGTAGAGGCAAAGCGAATCCTCAAATTGTCAATAAAATTTTAAGAAGCAAACTCGGTTAATGAAAAAAGCTTTTCAAAAAAGTTATGAAGTTTTAAAAAAACATCCTTTAAAAGAAGCTATTATTAAACTTTTAATAGCTTTTGCTTTTTATCTTGATTCGAATAGAAGATATTTAAAAATTAAACGTTTTTTTTCTCGTTTGATGAATGATGATAATTTCAAATACAAACATTATTTCGATATTTTTATGTTTTTTTTGGTATTGATAAGCGTTGGAATTTTGCTCTATGACATTAGACATGAAATACATCCTTTGTTGGAAGATTTCGATTATTTTTTCATAACAGGGGTATTTTTAATTGAATATATTATTCGTGTTTGGGTTTATAACGATATACATAAAATAATTATAAACGAATATGAAGAAGCTACGTTTTTAGATAGAGACGTAAGTATCTTAAAAATAATGAAAAAAAATATCTTTAAAAAATGGGAATATATAAGAACTCCTTTTGCCATTATAGATTTGCTTGCGATTTTGCCCGGATACAGACCTCTTAGAATGTTTAGAATTTTTGTTGTATTTAGGTTATTCAAATTATTAAGATATGTAAAAAGCATTAATACGTTTATAGAAGTTTTGGCAAATAAAAAATTTGAGTTGCTTATATTATTTATTGCCGTTTCTTTTGTAACAGTAATAGGCGGAGTTGTCATTTATGTATTTGAGGCTCATATAAATCAAAAAATAGATAATTTATTTGATGCTTTTTATTGGGCATTGGTTACCATAACTACGGTAGGATACGGAGACATTACGCCTGTAACGCCTGAGGGTAAAGCCTTGACTATGGTATTAATTGTTTTTGGTGTAGGTTTTATATCATTTTCCACTTCTATTATCGCATCCGCTTTTACCGAAAGAATAGAAGAGCTTAAATCACAAAGAGTAGTCAGAGAAATTAAGGGAATGAACGATGTTTATATGATATGCGGTTTTTCAAATGAAGCTGAAATTCTTGCCGAAAAGTTTAAAAAAGAAAATCATGATTTTTTTATAGTTGATGTGGATGAGGCAAGGGTTAACAAAGCCGTTCAAAAACATTATGTTGCTATTAAGGGAGATGTAACAGATAGGGAATTTTTAAAAAAACTTGATCTAAAAAAAATTTCGAAGGTTTTTGTTTTGACAAACAATGATATTGCCAATGCGTTTATGATATTAAGTATAAGGGCATATATTAACAGTGATATTCTTGCTCTTGCCAATGATGAAAAAAATATATCAAAACTTAAAAAAGCGGGGGCTAAATATGTTGTGGTTCCTACAAATGCAACCGCTCTTTTGATTGCCGAATATATAGGTCATCCTATTACTTTTAAGGTAATTGATGCAATTTTAAATGAAAGAAAAAATGCCGTAATTGATGAAATAGTGGTTATAGAAGATTCGATTTTAGATGGAAAAATAATAGGAGAAATTGATTTTGAAAAATATAAACTTATACTTTTTGGGGTTCTTAAAAGTAATGCATATGAGCTTTTAAACGAAACATTTAAAATAAAAGAGAATTTTTTTTATTTTAATCCTCCTTTCGATTTGAGACTTGAAGCTGGAGATGTAATAGTAATAATGGGTTATAATGTTAGTGTAAATTATTTTAAATATCTTGTAGAAAGAAGTAGTATATGAAAATAGTGCTTTTCGGATTTGACGATTACGGCGAAAAAATAGCAAAAGTTATTGAAAAAAAAGATATAAAAGTCGTAGTTTTCAATTCGGAAGAAGAGCAAAGGGCAAAAGATAAATTATATGATGTAATAAAATTTATGGATATAAATGATGACGAACTTAAAAATTTGGAAGAGTTTGATTTGGCAATTGCAACGCTTAAAAACGAAGATAAAAATCTTTTTTTATGTTTAAGTTTAAAAGAACTTTTTCCAAACAGAGAACTAATTTCGAAAGTTTCAGAAAAAGGAAACGAATTTAAATACAGACTTGCAGGAGTTGATAAAATTATAAACCCTTATGAAGTAAGTGCAAATAGGATTATGACTATACTTCAAAAACCTTTGACGCTAAAAATTATAGAAGAAATTGTATTTGAAGATAATACACTCTCTTTTGCAGAAATAGAAATTCCTAAAAATTCATTTTTGGATGGAAAATATATAAGAGATGTTGATAAAGAAATTTCAAAAAATTATAATATTTTAATAATTGCCGTAGTGGATAAAGAAATGGGCGAAAATGTTCAGTTTGTAACAAAAGGATTGAATCACAAATTGGATTATGGGGATATTTTAATTGTAGTGGGAGATATTTTCGATATAGAACAGTTTAAAGAAGATTTGAGTTTTTTTGCAAGGATGCAGAAATGATTGGAATTATTGGCTCTGGTGCATGGGGAAGTGCTTTGTTTAAAGCTTTAAGCTTAAAAAACAATGTTGTCATTACTTCAAGAAAAAAAAGAAAAATAAGAAATTTTGTAACGATTGAAGAAGCTTTTAAAAGAGAATATATTATAATTGTTATCGCTTCTCAGGCAATTAATGAATTTTTGGAAAAAAATTACAAAAATTTAAAAAACAAAAAAATACTCATAGCAAGTAAAGGAATTGATAATAAGGAATGTAAATTTTTAAACGAACTTTTTGAAAAGTATGTTGATAAAAAAAATCTTGCTTTTCTTTCGGGTCCTTCGTTTGCAAAAGAAGTTATGCAATATAAACCAACCGCCCTTGTAATCGCTTCCGAAAATTTAAAACTTGCAAAAGAATTCGCTTCTTTCTTCCCAAAATTTATTAAAATTTATACGGATAATGATGTAATCGGAGTTGAAGTTGCGGGTGCTTATAAAAATGTAATTGCAATTGCGGCGGGGATTTGTGAAGGACTTAATCTTGGTGAAAATGCAAAAGCCGCTTTAATTTCAAGGGGGCTGGTTGAAATGGCAAGATTCGGAGAATATTTCGGAGCAAAAAAAGAGACTTTTTTAGGTGTTGCGGGAAGTGGGGATCTTTTTTTGACAGCAAATTCCACAATGAGTAGGAATTTCAGAGTCGGGCTTAATCTTGCCAAGGGAAAAATGCTTAATGATATATTAACAGAACTCGGTGAAGTGGCCGAAGGTGTTTGGACGACAAAAGCAATTTTTAATATATCTCGAAAAGAAAGTATTTATACACCTATTGCTACGGAAGTTTATAAAATAATTTATGAATATAAAAAAGTAAAAGAAAGTTTAAAAGATTTACTTTCTTAATTTAAAGGTGATTTTTTAATAGCATCAACAGCCAAATAAAGCATAACTCCTGCTGCTATAACACAAAACAATACCGCTACAAATCCGCTAAAACCCATTTTCTCTCCTTTTTTGTTTTGGATATTATATCATAAAAATAATTTAAGACAAGTAAAAATATTTAAAAACATAATAATAGTAAAAAAATAAGAAAAATGATAAAATTTTAAAAAAAGCGATTTAATGAGATTGGATGAATTTTTAGTAAAAAATAAATTTGTAGAGAGTAGGAATAAAGCGAAGGAATTGATAAAAAGCAAAAAAATTAAAGTTGACGGAAAAATAGAAACGAAACCTTCATTAAACGTTAAAAATCCATCAATAGAGATTTTGGAAAAAATTTATGTAAGCAGAGGGGCATGGAAGCTTAAAAGTTATCTTGATAAATACAATATTTCGTTTGAAAATAAAAATATTATTGATGTTGGAAGTTCAACTGGGGGATTTAGCGAAGTGGCACTTGAAAAAGGAGCTAAAAAAGTTGTTTGTGTTGATGTAGGGACTGAGCAATTACATCCAAAAATCAGACAAAATCCAAAAGTAGAAGTTTATGAAAATACGGATATCAGGAATTTTGAATACAGCGCTAAATTTGATATATTAGTAAGCGATGTAAGTTTTATTTCACTGCTTAAAATTTTTGATAAACTCTCAATGCTTAGTGATGAAATGATTTTGCTTTTCAAGCCTCAGTTTGAAGTTGGAAAAGATGTAAAAAGAGATAAAAGAGGCGTTGTAATTGATAAAGAAGCTATTGAGAAAGCCAGAGAAAATTTTGAAAACTATGCAAGTAAAAATTATAAAATTTTAAGAAGTGAAGAATCAAACATTAAAGGTAAGGAAGGAAACAAGGAATATATTTATCATTTAAGGAGAAAATTTGATTAATAGATATCCAACAAGAAAAATAAAAATAAGGGATGTTGAAATAGGGGGAGGTGCCCCTATAAGCGTTCAATCTATGACATATTCAAAAACAAAAGATATAAAATCTACTCTTGAACAAATAAACAGACTCTATTTCGCAGGAGCGGATCTGGTCAGAGTGGCCGTGCTTGATGAAGGAGATGCGAACGCACTAAAAGAGATAGTTTCTAAATCCCCGCTTCCAATAATTGCCGATATTCATTTTAATTATAAACTCGGTCTTAAAGCTGCGGAATATGTGGATGCTTTAAGGATAAATCCAGGTAATATCGGTGGAAAGAAAAGAATTAAAGAAATTGTTAAGGCTTGTAAAGAGCGGAATTTGCCAATTAGAATAGGAGTAAATGCAGGAAGTTTGGAAGAACATCTTGAAAAAAAATACGGGCAAACCCCTAAGGCAATGGTTGAATCGGCTTTGTGGCACATTAAATTTTTGGAAGATTTGGACTTTTTTGATATTAAAGTGTCTTTAAAGGCAAGTGATGTTATTAGAACTGTCGAAGCATATAGAATGTTAAGAGCACTTGTTGATTATCCTTTTCATCTCGGAGTTACGGAAGCCGGAACGAAATTTCATGCGACAATTAAATCTGCTGCGGCTTTTGGAGCGTTATTGTTGGAAGGAATCGGAGATACTCTTAGAGTCTCTATCACAGGAGAACTTGAAGAAGAGATTAGAGTGGGGAAAGCTATTCTTAAAGATTTAGGTCTTATTGAAGAAGGCGTTAATATAATTTCTTGTCCTACTTGCGGGAGGATAGAAGTTGATTTGCCTCCTATCGTGGCTGCCGTTGAAAAAGCCACGAAAGATATTAAAAAACCTCTTAACCTTGCCGTTATGGGATGTGTAGTAAACGCAATAGGCGAAGCGAAAGAAGCGGATGTGGCAATAGCCTGCGGGAAAGGATACGGGCTTATAATCAAAAAAGGGGAAATTTTAGGAAAATATCCCGAGGGCGAATTATTAGATAGATTTTTGAAAGAAGTGAAAAAGGAGGCAAAGGAGTAACATGAGTGCGTCAATGTTAATTTACGGTGTAGGGATAATGATTTTTTCTTTGGCATTTATTTTTATGATTTTAATTCTAATTCCGAATAAAGTTACAAAAGAAAAATTGATAAAAATAATCGGTGAAGAAGAGATTGAAAAAATTAAAAACGCTTTGAATGAAGAGGAAATAAAAAAAATTATCCGTTCACTTCCTAAGAAAAAAAGAACAAAACTTAAAACCCTTCTTGAAAGTCAGGATATAAGAGAAGTTTTGAAAGCTTTAAATGAACATATATTAAAAAAACCTTAAATCAGGGTTGGCTATTATATCTTCTATGATTATTTTTTTATCCTCTTTTTGAGGATTTGTAATTTTGAATTTATTTTCATTTTCAGATAAAATAATACCTATATCGATTGGGTTTTTTGTTTCTAACAAATCGTTGATCAGTTTTTTGTCATCGGTTTGTATGTAGATGTTTTTTGTTTCGATTTTGTTAATTGAATTTTTAAACGGAAACGTGATTTTTATTATCATAATAACTCCTTGATATGTAATTTTAACATAAAGGTGAAAAATTGGATTTATATAATTTGGATATCGAAAGAGGAATATTAAGCGCAATATTTTTTGACGGAAAAGTATATGAAGAAATTGCCTCGATTCTAAAACCTAAGGATTTTTATCATCCTTTTCATCAGGTTTTGTTTGAAACGATGGAGGAACTTTATAAAAAAGACGTGCCGATAGATGAAATTTTTTTAAAAGACGCCTTAAAAAAGAAAAACAGATACGATGAAGAGCTGTTTTTGGAAATTTTGGGAACGGCGCCGATTGAAACGGTCGAAATTTATGCAAAAGAGCTAAAAGACCTTTCAACAAAAAGAGAGCTTATTCATCTTTCGAACGAGATTAAAAAAATAGTTTTGGAGGGTGATAAAAAAGCCGTTGAAGAAGTCGAAGAAATTCAAAGCAGGCTTTTTTCCATTGCAACTTCTAATTTAACGGGCGATTTTAAAAATTCTTTGATTGTTGTTAAAAATACGCTTGAATTTATTAAAAAACAGGCCGCCAAAAAAAATAAAATCGTAACGGGGCTTGATAGCGGATTTATAGAACTAAACAGAATTACAAGCGGATTTGGTGAAGGGGATTTGATAATAATTGCAGCAAGGCCGAGTATGGGGAAAACCGCATTTGCACTTAATCTGGCTTTGAACTCCTTGAAACAAGATAAAAGTGTAGCCATATTCTCACTTGAAATGCCTGCTGAGCAACTTATGCTTAGGATGTTGAGCGCTGCCGGTAGAATTCCTTTGCAGGATATCAGAAGGGGAAATTTAAGTGAAAATGAATGGAGCAAACTTACCGCAATTAGCGACGAGCTTGCCGAAAAACCTCTTTTTGTAGATGATGAAGGAAATATTAATATTCATACCATAAGAGCGAAACTTAGAAAATTAAAAGCGCAAAATCCGAATTTATCGCTTGCCATAGTGGATTATTTGCAACTTATTAATTCCGATTTGAAAGAGAGGCATTTGGCTATTGCGGAGATAAGCAGAAGTCTTAAACTTTTGGCAAGAGAACTTCAAATTCCGATTATTGCGCTTTCGCAATTAAACAGAGCGCTTGAAAGCAGACCAAACAAAAGACCGATGTTGAGCGATTTGAGAGAATCGGGAGCGATTGAGCAGGATGCGGATGTGATTATGTTTATATACAGAGATGATGTCTATAAAGCGATGGAAGCCAAACAAAAACAAAAAGAAGCGCTTGAAAAAGGCAAAAAAGAGTTTGTGGAATTTAAAGAAAAAGAAGTAGAAGAAGCCGAAATTATTATAGGAAAGCAAAGAAACGGACCAACCGGAACAGTCGAGATGCTTTTTCATAAAAAATATACGCTCTTTACCGACAAAGTCGGAGAGGTTAAAGAAATTGAGCCTACCGAAACCCGGATAGAAATTCCTGATATAAATTAATGGAGAATGGAAAATAGAGAATGGAAAATTCCCAATATACAAATATACAAATAGACCAATATACTAATTAACGCTATGAAAAAACTGTTTATTTTGTTTTTCTTTTTAGTTTTTATTTTTAGAATTCAAATATCCTTTTTAAATTATATAAATTTTATAAATAAACCTATAAAGCATTTAAATGTAAAAGTTATAAACCAGTATAAAAAGAAAAATTATTATGTTTTAAAACTTAAAAATAACGAAGTTTCTTTTTATACCACTTCAAGAGATTACCTCAAAGATTTATTGAATGAAAATTTATCTTTGAATATTTTGACAAAAAACATATCTTTTTTAGGATTTTTGACGAAATTTTATGCAATAAGCTATGACTTGAAATTAAAAAACATTTCTTTTTTGGACAAATGGATAGAAAAACAGCATAAAGATAAAAAGTTTGCTAATTTGTATAAGGCATTGTTTTTAGGCGAGGCAATTAGTCATAAAACAAGGTTGGAATTAAGCACGCTCGGAATTTCCCATCTTTTTGCTTTAAGCGGATTTCATTTGGGATTTATCTCTTTTATTCTGTTTTTAATTTTTTCTCCGATTTATAATCTTTTTCATCGAAAATTTCCATACAGAAACAAATTTTTTGATTTGGGGATATTGGTTTTTGCGCTTGAATTTTTGTATCTTTATATAACTTCATTTCCGCCTTCTCTTATCAGAGCTTTTGTAATGGAGATTATTTTGTTTTTGTTTGCATATAATCTTCAAAATATTTTTTCTTTGAAGATTTTGTTTTTGACGATAATTTTTTCTTTTTTGATTTTTTTTGCGAAAATTTTTTCAATAGGGTTTTTTTTAAGTATTTCAGGGGTGTTTTATATTATGCTTTTTTTCAGGTATTTTAAACCCGATTTGAAAAATACGATTTTGATGAACTTTTTTGTATTTATGATGATGTTTGTTTTTTCGCATATATTCTTTGGAAATATAAATATTTATCAGTTTCTCTCGCCTTTTGCAACGCTTTTGTTTATTGTTTTTTATCCTTTGGCTTTTGTATTGCATCTGTTAGGGATAGGGGGGATTTCAGATAATATTCTTGGAGTTTATTTGCATCTGGGGGATAATTTTTATGTTTATAAAATTTCTTTGTGGATTGGTATTTTATTTTTTGGGCTTAGTTTGGTTGCTTTTTATAAAAGATGGGCTTTTTATGGTATAAATATATTGGCGTTTAGTTTGATTTTAGGAGGAATGTTTGTATAAATTAAAATTTAATGACACGAAAGAATATAAAAATTATTATTCGGAATTGATAGAAAAAGAACGCAAGGCTGAAAAGGAATTTCATTTAAATGAAATTAAAAGATTAAGCGCAGTTGAAAGGCAAAAAAGAGGCAGGGCTATTCTTGGATTAAGAATGAAATATATCGGGGAATTTTTGGATTTTAAAATATATAGATTTAATCGCAATAATATGCCCGAACATCAAATAAAAGTAGGTGATATTGTTTTAATAAGCAAAGGAGAACCGCTAAAATTTAATCAAGAAGCCACTGTTAGTGCGGTTGGGAGAAATTTTATAGAAGTTTATTCAAAAGAGCCGATTTTTCGTTCCAAACTTTACAGGCTCGATTTGTTTGTAAACGATATCACTTTTAAAAGAATGCTAAAAGCGCTTGATGAAGTGGAAAATAGAAAATGTGAAATGGAAAACGCAATTGAAATACTTTTAGGAAAAAAAGAGCCTAATGTTATTGAAGTTAATGAAAAAAGCGAAATTTTAAACCCTTCTCAAAACGAAGCGCTTAGCAAATGTATAAATTCTGAAATGTTTTTAATTCACGGTCCTCCGGGGACTGGAAAAACGACTACTTTGGCAGAGGTTATCAAAAAACATATCGGAAAAAAATTGCTGGTTACGGCAGATTCGAATGTTGCGGTTGATAACGTTTTGGAAAAATTAAAGGATTTTAATTGTGTTCGAATCGGGCATCCAGCCAAGATTGAGAGTAATCTGATGAAATATTCTTTGGATGTGAAAATCAGAAGAGACAAACAATATAAAGAGATAGAAAAAATCAATAAAAAAATAGACGATTTGAAACATTTGCAGGAAAAAAGAACAAAAAAACCTACACCCGGCAGAAGAAGAGGAATGAGCGACGAAGAGATTTTAACTCTTGCAAGAGAAAACAAAGGCAAAAGAGGGATTAAAGCCGAGTGGATAAAAGAGATGGCGGAATGGATTAAGATTCAACAAAATATAAATAAACTTTACGATAAAAAAAATTTGCTTTTTGAAGAGATTATGAATGATGTATTAGATAGTGCCGATGTTGTTTTTGCCACCAATTCGGCTGCGGGAGGAGAGTTTTTGGAAGGAAGGGATTTTGATGTTGTTTTTATCGATGAAGCCGCACAAGCAATGGAGCCAAGCTCTCTTATTCCTTTTTTGAAGGCTAAGAAGGTAATTTTTGCAGGGGATCACAAACAATTGCCCCCCACTATTCTCAGTAACGATGAAAAATTAAAAATCAGTATGTTTGAAAGATTTGGTTCTTTATATCCGAATGCTTTACGTACGCTTGAAATTCAATATAGAATGAATGAAAAAATAAACTATTTCCCAAGCTGCGAATTTTACGAATGCAAAGTTAAAACATATGAAAAAATCAAAAACATAACAATAAAAGACTTGGGAATGGATGAGAATGATAGTTTTGGAGGGTATATTCCGCTTGTTTTTTTCGATACTAAGGGTAAATTTTTGGAAAAAGTCAAAAAGGGCTCCCCTTCGAAATATAATCCTCTTGAAGCAGAATTTGTCGTGAAACTGATAAAAAATTTGCTAAAAGCAGGGGCAAATGAGGAATATATCGGGGTTATTACACCTTATAAAGACCACGAAGAGTATATTAAAAATATAATGAAAAATGAAAAGTGTAAAGTAAAAAGTGAAGATTTGGAAGTTAAAAGCGTTGACGGGTTTCAAGGAAGAGAAAAAGAGATAATAATTTTGAGTTTAGTCAGGGCAAATGAAAAAGAGGAAATAGGGTTTTTAAGCGATATCAGACGGTTGAATGTGGCGATTACAAGGGCAAAAAGAAAACTGATAATAATAGGGGATGCCAAAACACTTTCGAATAATAAAACATACAAAAATTTGATAGAATATATTAAGAAAAATGGCAAATTCATTGCCTTAAAGGATTAAAATGGAAGTTGTAATAAAAATAGATGATTCAAAATTTAACGAGTTTAAGGATTTTATAAAAAAAGTAGATGCTAAAATTATAAGCTCTTATCCGGATAAATAGTTGTAAGTAGCGTGGAAGAAGTTAGAAAAAGAGTTTTTGAAGCGGAAAAAAGGGTGAATATGTTGATGAAAAAGAGTTTGAAGTTTTTATTGAAAAATTATTAAATGATAATAATTAAAGATAATTTTAAGGAAAATTCACTCAATATATGAATACATAAAAAAAGACAAACCTATTAAGGATATACAATAATTTATAAAATTGAAAAAGATAAAATAATTATACTTGATATTTTCAAATGGAGTGAAAATTATGAAAGTTGAAATAACCAAAAGCGCTTTTGAAAAATTAAGGAAAAAAGCCCCTTGGGTATATAAAAACGAAATAGTAAAATTTCCCGAATGTATCCCCGGGGATATTGTCGATTTGGTATATAAAAACGAATATGTCGCAAGCGCTTTTTTAAATCCTTTAAGCAAAATAAGTGCAAGGGTTTTGAGTTTTGAAAAAACGCATATCGATAAAGAATTTTTTAAAAACAGAATTAAAAAAGCTATAAAAAAAAGAAATTTTTTGGAAAAAATCACCAATTCTTATAGGCTTGTTCATTCGGAAGCCGATTTTTTGCCGGGACTGATTGTAGATAAATACGCAGATTATCTGGTTGTGGATATTACCTCGGCGGGAATGGAAAATTTTAAAGGAATAATTTTAGAAATTCTTATAGAAATATTTAATCCGAAAGGGATTTATCAAAAAGCGGATAAAATCAGACTTAAAGAAGGGCTTGAAAACGAAAACGAAATTTTATACGGCGAAATGGTTGATGAATTTGAAATTATCGAAAACAACAAAAAATTTATAACCAATTTGATAACCGGGCAAAAAACCGGATTTTTTCTTGATCAAAGAAAAAACAGAAAAATAGTGGGTAAATACGGAGGTAAAAAAACTCTTGACCTTTTTTCCAACGCAGGCGGGTTTGGGATATATGCGAATGCTCCTTTTACAAAGTTTGTTGAAATTTCCGCAAGTGCCTGTTCTTTAATAGAAAAAAACTGCGAACTTAATAATCTTAAAAATTACGAAATTATAAAAACGGATGTTTTCAAATTTTTGGAAAGTGAAAAAGAGAAATATGATTTGATAATTATAGATCCTCCGGCTTTTGCAAAAAACAAAAACGCCAAAAAAGGAGCTCTTAAAGGCTGGAAATATTTGATTGTAAATTCTCTTAAACTTCTTGAAGAGGGTGGATATCTGGCGCTTTTTAGCTGTTCTAATGCTATTAATCAGAAAGATTTGCTTGATTTGGCGTTAAGTAGCTCTGTAATTGATGGCTCTTTTTTGGAAGCGGTTGAATTTTTAAAACAAGATATTGATCATCCGTATTTAATCAATATTCCGAATTCTTTGTATTTAACGGGAATTCTATTAAGAAAGGAAACATTATGAAATATCTTTTTATCAGGCATTCCTTAGCTGTTGAGAGGGAAGAGTTTTTAGGACATGATTTTGACAGACCTTTGAGTGAAAAGGGGGTTAAAAGGGCAAAAAAATTTTTTAAAGAAGTAAAAAAAATATATCCCGATATTGATTATATTATAACTTCCAACGCCAAAAGAGCATTACAAACCGCTGAAATTTTAAAAAACTTTTATCCGAAATCCAAATTTATAAAAACTGCTAAATTACTTCCGGGTGCCGGAATTAAAGAATTTAAAGAAACAGTTGCAAACAAAAACGGAATTTTGGCAATAGTGGCTCATCAGCCCGATATAGAGGAAATTATAAAATCGCTTATGTATGCTCCGAATCTTAAAATAAAACTTTCAAAACCATCACTGGTCGAAATTGAGGAAAATATATTAAAAGCGTTGATTTCTTATAAACACTTAAAAGGATGCGAATGAATTTGTTTGATTTGAAAGAATATATAAAAATTATAGATACGCCTCTTGATGTCAATCTCGAAATACCGCATTTGGCATATATAGAAGCCAAAAAGAAAAAACCTAAAATCCTGATGTTTACAAATCCAGTTGAAGGTGAAAAGAAATTCGAAATACCTGTTGTTATGAATATTTTTGCAAACGATGAAGTGGTTGAGAAAATTTTTGGCAAAAAACTTGATTTAATCGCCGGTGAGATAGAGAATTTAATTAAAATGAAACCTCCTAAAACATTAAGCGAAAAATTAAAGGCATTCGGAAAACTTTTTGCTATTAAAAACACTATACCGAAAACCGTAAAATCGGCTGAATGTCAGTATCATATTTATGAAGGAGAAGCGGCAAAGCTTAGTAATTTGCCAATTCTTAAAACGTGGGAGAAAGACGGCGGAAAATTTATTACTATGGGGCAGGTTTATACCAAAAGTTTGGACGGGAATATCAAAAACGTTGGAATGTATAGGCTTCAAGTCTATGATGAAAAACGTCTTGGGCTTCATTGGCAAATTCATAAAGATTCCGCTCATCTTTTTTGGGAATATAAAAAAGCAAATAAAAAAATGCCTGTTTCCGTTGCGATAGGGGGAGATCCTCTTTGGACTTGGTGTGCTACTGCTCCTATGCCTCCGGGTATTTTTGAAGTTATGCTTTACGGATTTATAAGAGGTAAAAATCCGAAATTGGTAAAATGTATCAGCAACGACCTTGAAGTTCCGGCCGATTCGGATATAGTGATTGAGGGGTGGTGCGATCCGGGTGAAATGGAAATTGAGGGAATGTTTGGCGATCATACGGGGTATTATACGCTTAAAAAACCGTTTCCTGTTATGGAAGTGGAGATTATTTCTACCAAAAAAAAGCCTGTTTTTTTTGCGACGGTAGTCGGAAAACCGCCTCTTGAAGATAAATATATGGGATATGCGACAGAGAGGATATTTTTGCCGTTAATTAAAACCACCGCACCTGATCTTATTGATTATGCAATGCCTGAGAATGGAGTTTTTCATAATTTAATACTTTGTAAAATCGCACCGAGATATCCGGGTGAAAGTATGCAAATAATGCATGCTTTATGGGGAGCGGGACAGATGAGTTTTGTTAAACATGCCGTTTTTGTAGGTGAAAATGCACCTAAACTAAGAGATTATGAAAATTTGACAAAATATATTTTAAATAATTTTGATCCGCAAAAAGTGCTTATTTCAAAAGGCATAGTAGATGAGCTTGATCATTCAAGCGTTGATGAGCTTGTGGGCGGGAAACTCGGTATAGATGTAAGTGAAAAATGTAAAGTGAAAAGTGAAAAGTTAAAAGAAATGGAAAATGGAGAATTAAACACTCCTTCCCAACTTCCCAACTTTCCAACTTCACTACTTCAAGATAAAGAACTATTAAAAAAACTTCAAAAAGTTGAGCCTTTGATTGAGGAGGTTAAACAGTATTTTACGGATACAAAAAATCCGATATGTGTAATTAAGTTTAAAAAAGAAAAAAGAGCAAAAGAGATTTTTGAAAAAATAAAACAATTTAAAGAAAATTTAAGAATAGTCGTTTTTATAAATACGAATGAAATAGATAATCCTTATATGTTGGTTTGGAGAGTTACAAATAATATTGACGCCCTTAGAGATGTTTGGATTGATGAAATTATAGGAATTGACGGTAGTAACAAAAACACGCTTGACGGATTTACGAGAGAGTGGCCTCCTGATGTCGATACAACCAAGGAGGTTATTAAAAAGCTTAAAAATCTCGGTTTAATTGAAGGAATAAATGAAGAGGAGCTGAAAAAATATCAGATTATTTAACTTCCGCTCCTATCATATTAAAATAACCCGCAGTTACGGTGTCGATTGTTTCAATGTGATTGTTTAACCACGGAATAAATCTTTCGTTGAAGTATTTTTTCAGATATTCGTTGTTTTTGTCCCTAAGGGTATAAAGTTCGTTTAGGATTTTGTCGTGTTCCATTTTATGAGGAATATAAGCAAAAAAATTATATTTTTTCATAAGAGATTCTTCGAAAGCAAAATGCTCTTCGACATCTTTTATAAACTCTTCAAGTGTATCTGTTACATTTTTATTTTCATTAAGTTCGTTTATCAGTTTTTCAAGAAGTTTAATTTCATTTAAATGAACGTTGTTCATAGGCTCGAAATTTAATATTTTAATATTCATAACAATCCTTTTTTATATGATTTTAACAAAATAGCAATATAAAAAAATTGACATAGATTAAGAAATGGTATAATTTTTTTAAAAAAGGCGATTTATGGATTTAAAAAAGTATTTTCTTTTTAAAAATCTTGATGATGAAGATATAAAAAAAATTAAAGAATTTACTATTGTTAAAAAATTAAAAAAAGACGGTATTGTTTTTTATGAAAAAGAAGAACCGAATTATTTACATCTTTTAGTGGAAGGCGAAGCAAGAGTTTATAAGGTTGATAATAAAGGAAACGAGCTTATAATTCATAAGTTTAAACCTGTCGCCCTCATTGCCGAACTTGCAAATTTCGAAAATATGCCTTATCCGGCAAATTGTGCAATGGAAAGCGAAGGAATTATTTTAAAAATCGAATTTGAAAAGTTTAGAAAATTTATACAAAAGGGAGGTATTTGTATTGAAATTTTAAGCTCTCTTCTTAGAAAAATGAAATATTTAGACGGGATAATTCAGGATAATCTTATTTTTGATACCGAAACTAAAATTGCAAAATTTATTTATGATAATCCTGACGCTTTTGAAGAATTAAAACAGCATTCTATTGCCGCGCTTTTAAATATCAAACCCGAAACATTAAGCAGAAAGCTTAAAAAATTTAAAAATTTAGGTATTATAAAAAATGTAGGATCTAAACTTAAAATTGTTAATTGGGAAAAAATTAAAGATTATTATAACTGGTAATGGGAGTGGATGAATAGGTAGTAAGACGAAAAAATAAAATTAAAAAGGGAATTAAATCCCTTTATATCAAAAAGAATTTATCCTGCAAGCTCTTTTCCGAAATCTTTATGAATATCTCCGCTTATAACTCCGAGATTGAAATTTTGAACCAAGAAATTAACTATATCTTCATTTGCAAATTGAGGAGCGTTTGGTCCGATATAGATATCTTTAATTCCAAGGCTAAGAAGTGCCAAAAGAATAATAATCGCTTTTTGCTCCATCCACATAAGCGCAATTGAAACTGGAAGTTCATTTACATCTTCGATTCCAAGTGCTTGTGCTACCGCTAATGCAATATGAACGGCACCGTTAGAGTCGTTACATTGCCCAAGGTCTATATATCTTGGAATGTCTGTTCCGGGAATTGTTCCGAAATCCACATCGTTAAATCTGAATTTACCGCAGCTGCTTGTTATAATTAAATGATCTTTCGGAAGGGCAAGAGCCAATTCTCTGAAATAATTTCTTTTTCTTCCAGGTGCGTCGCATCCGGCAATAACCCATACTCTTTTAAGTTTGCCTTCTTTAATCGCATCCAATACTTTTGCACCGTAAGCTTCAAGGACAGTTTTGTAATGATGACCTGTTACGATTTTTTCATCACTATCAAATCCTGTAATATCTGGTAATTCTAATGTTTGATCAATTAACGGATCGAAATTGTCGTTTTCTATTTTTTTGGCACCTTCGATTCCGGTAATTTTATAAGTATAAAGTCTGTCTACGTAATTTTTAACTTTCGGTGATTTTTCCGGTGGAACGATACAGTTAGTATTAACTACACAAGTTCCTTGCCATTTTGAAAATACATCTGTTTGATCATACCATGCTTTTCCGATATTTCCTTTTAGGTTTTTATATTTTTTCAAATGAGGATAACCGTGAGCTGGTAGCATTTCTGAGTGTGTATATACATTTATTTTATCACTCAAACCTCTTTCTTCTATTCTTTTTAGAAGTTTTTCAAGCATATCAAGATTATGACCAGAAACCAAAATACCTTTTCCTTCGGCTTTGTTTTGAGTAACTTCGATTGGTGTAGGAACTCCGAGTGCTCTTGTATGTAAATCGCTAAGTAAATCCATAACTTTTACGCCGGCGTTTCCGACTTTCATAAGTTGAGCTATATGCTCGTCAAAATTAAAGTTCACGTTTGTAAGTGTGAAATATAGAGTCTCTGCATTAACATCGTCTATTTCTTTTAATCTTTTGTAATCTTCTTCTGTTTCGATTAATTCATTTGCGTGTTCTCTGTAAGCACTAAGACCTCTTAGTCCGTAAGTCATCAAATCTTGAAGTCTTGCTTTTGTAGCCGTTTTACCGCAAACACCTTTACTCTCGCCATGGCTTCCGCATCCTCCCGGCGCACTCATTTCGCATTGCCAGCAAAGAAACGGCAAATCGCAAGCCTGAGGTTTTTGTTGTGTTTCTTTTTTTCCAAATAGTCCGAACATTTGTTTCTCCTTTGTTGTTTTGGAGTATTTTAGTTATTATTTTGTAATTAATCATTGATTCTAATCAATACAAACCGGATTTTTTAAAATAAAGGAAAAAGATGCCGCTTTCAATTTATAAAAAAAGATGTCCAAATTGCTCAGGAGATATAAGCTCCAAAAGGCTTGAAAAGGGAATTTTTTGTGAAAAATGTATGGATGAAAATGAAAATAAATGCGAAGTCGAACTAAAAAATTATAAAATATTTTGTGAAACGGAGGAAAAATTAAATAAATTTAACGAGTTTTTTAAACAAAACGTTTCAAACGAGCTTACATCCATTCAAAAAATGTGGGCAAAGAGATTTTTTCTTAAAAATTCATTTTCGCTTCTTGCTCCCACCGGCATAGGAAAAAGCACATTCGGAATGCTTCTTTGTGCTTTTGTGAAAAATTCTTATATTGTTTTTCCTACAAAACTTCTTGTATTGCAAGCTCTTCGGAGATTCAAAGAGTGGGGTATTGATGTTTTGGCATATACCGGTAAAAAAGATGAAAAAGAAAAAATTTTAAACGGTGATGGTGAAATAATTATTACCACTACACAGTTTCTTTATAAAAATATAGATAATATTAAAAAAATTTTTTCTTTGGTGTTTGTGGATGATGTCGATTCCATTTTAAAATCGGGGAAAAAAATAGACACGGTTTTAAGACTTTTAGGATTTAGTAAAGAAGAGATTCAAAAAGCAATAGAGTTGATTGAGAATAAAGAATATGAAAAAATAAAAGAAATTTCCTCTGATAAAAAAGGGCAACTTATTGTATCGAGTGCTACTGCCAATCCAAAATCAAAAAGAATATATCTTTTTAAGTATTTACTTGGATTTGAAATTAGCAGGCCAAATTTAACATTAAGAGAAGTAATAGATAGTTTTGATAAGGAATATTCATGGGAGAGATCGCTTGAATGGATAAGAAGACTTGGAAAAGGAGGGCTTTTATTTTTACCGGGAAATGAAACAAAAGAGAAGTTAAATGAATATATCGAATTTTTAAATTCAAACGGCATTAAAACATATTCTTATGAAGAATTTAATTTTCATTTGGAGGAATTTAAAAAAGGAGAGTGTTATTTTGCCGGGTTTGCAAGTTATCGTAATCCTTTGGCACGGGGGATCGATTTGCCTGAGGCCATTAGATATACGCTTTTTATAGGCGTGCCGAAAATGGAATTTTATTTAAAAAGCGATGATTTTCGCTCGATGTATTTTATAGCAATTTCTCTTTATCCGTTTTTTGCAAAAAACCTTGATTTTAACAGTTTGCTTGAATATCAGCACTATATCAATTTTATGAAAAAATATGTGTTTTTTAAAGAAATTCATCCGAAAGTAGAGGAAAAACTCCGAAAAATAAAAGAAAATATTTTTTCTCTTATAGGTAAATTTTCCGATGAAATTAAAAATTCACCTGATATAAGTTTTGACGGAGAAAAAATAATTATAGCCGATATCACGGGATATATTCAATCAAGTGGAAGAAGTAGCAGATTTTACAAAGGGCATTTAACAAAAGGGCTTTCTCTTATTTTGGTTGATAATGAAAAAGCTTTTTATTCGCTTCGAAAAAAACTCAAATGGTTTGGCGATAGCGATTTTTTGGATATTAAATCTCTTGATATTGATGAAATTTTAAAAAAGATTGACAAAAGCAGGAGTGAAACTGAAAAAAAAGAGATTAAAACTTCTTTTGTGGTAGTCGAATCTCCTACAAAAGCTAAAACAATATGCTCTTTTTTCGGAAATCCGTCAAGAAGAATAGTGGGAGATGTTATTGTAAATGAAATATTGATGGAAAATAGAAATTTAATTATTACCGCAAGCATAGGGCATGATTTTGATTTGGATGAAAATGAGGGTAGGTGGGGCGTAATTGAAAAGTATATTCCGGTATTTAAAGTATTGGAAGAAAAAGAGAAAATTTTAAAGGCATTGAATATTGAAAGTTTTGAGGTCGATGAGGTTTTTATTGCAACCGATCCCGATAGGGAAGGGGAAAAAATTGCATTCGATCTGATATTAAACAACAAACCTTATAATTTAAATATCAAAAGAATTGAATTTCACGAAATTACAAAAAACGCTTTTGAAAAGGCTATTAACAATCCAAGAGAAATTGATGAATATCTTGTAGGTGCTCAATTTGTAAGACGCACAGCCGATAGATGGATAGGGTTTTTGATATCTCAAATCATTCAAAAAAGACTTAAAAAGCCGCATCTCTCTGCCGGCAGAGTGCAAACTCCCGTGCTTAGATGGATTGCCAAAAGAACAGAAGGATTAAAAAAGAAAATTTATGTCGTTAGTGTTAGAATAAAGGATTTAAGAGTTGAATTTGATTTTGAAAACGAAGAAGAGGCGAGCAGATTTTTTGAAAATATTGAAAAAGGGCAAATAAAATTCATCTCTTCAAAAGAAGAAACAATTTATGAAAAACCGTTTAATACTTCCGAATTACTAAAAGAAGCGGCGATTAAACTTAAATATTCGCCTCAGCAAACAATGAAACTCGCACAAGAATTGTTCGAAAGCGGATTTATCACATATCACAGGAGCGATTCGCATAGAATTTCGCCTTTTGGTATTTTAGTTGCAAAGGAATATATAAAAGATAAATTCGGCGAAAAATTTTTCAAACCCAGAAGTTTTGAAGAGGCGGGAGCGCATGAGGCGATAAGAAGCACAACCTCAATGGACGTTGAAGATATGAAAAGCTTTTGTATGCTGAAGGGAATTAGTTTAACTTTCAAGCATTTCAGGCTTTATGATTTGATTTTTAGGAAATTTGTTGCATCGCAAATGAAAGAAGTCGTGGTTGAAAAAGAAACTTTTGATATTTTTGGTAAAAGGATTGAAATAATTACGAAAATTTTAAAAGACGGATTTAATTTGATTTATCCTTTGAAAGTTTATGAAATAAACGAAAACGAAAATAAAATTGTTAAAAATATATACAAAAAATCAAAAATTTCTCCTTATACATACGCCGAGGTTATAGAAGAGATGAAAAATAAAAATATAGGAAGGCCTTCTACATACGCAGTAACAATAGAAAAACTGATTGAGAGAAAGTATATTGTTGAAAAAAACGGATTTTTATTTGCTACATATCTCGGATTCAAAGTTCTTAAAATAATCGATAATATAAAATATAAAAAATTTGTAAGCGAAGAATTTACGGCTGAACTCGAAAATATAATGGATGAAATACAAAGCGGGAAAAGAGATTACAAAAAAGAGCTTATTTGGCTTTTTTCTTTACTCTTTTGAGTTTTTCTATTCCTTTTAAATCCTCTTCACTCCATTGATAATATGTTCCGAATACTCTATCCCAAATATCCGTTGTAATTCCATGATTTAATTTCGGTTTTTTATGATGAACAAAATGAAACTCTTGCATATATCTCCAATATTTGCTTGCAAATTCACGTCTGTGCATAATATGATGCATTATTCCGTAATTAAAATATCCAAGCGCCATTCCTCCGACTATTGCCAAAGCATCGGCACTTGGCATAAAAAAATGAAATATCCAAGCAAAAATTGCGGCAATTACGGCGCTCATAAAAAACGGCATGGCATCATAACTGAAAGGGTTTTGATGATGGTGCGCATGACCTTCTATGAATACCTTTAACGGATGATTTTTATGAAAAAGCCAAGCGTGAACCGCATATTCCAAAAATGTGAAGAATAAAACACCTACAACGAATAGTGCAATACTAGCCCATATGTCTTTTGTATAATAAAGACTAAGAGCCAAAAAAACAACAGCGGTTAAAAAATCGCAAGCTATTGAAAAATAATAGTTCCATTTGCTTGAGGTCATTTTTAAAATCAAATCTTTCATTTTGAACTCCTTAATTGATTCTTATACCTCGCTTAATATATAATTATAACATATTTTGATATAATTTAATAATTTATAATATAAAAAGGATTGATATGTTTAAAAACAGAATTGAAGCTGGAAGAGATCTTGCAAAGAGAATAAAAGAGCTTAATTTGAAAAATCCGCTGGTTTTGGCGCTTCCAAGGGGAGGTGTGCCGGTGGGAGCGGAAATAGCAAAAGAATTGAACGCTCCTTTGGATATTTTATTTGTAAAAAAAATACCATCTCCTCTTAATGATGAAGCGGCAATTGGGAGTGTAAGTGAAAGCGGACTTGTTTTTATTAATAAAAACGCCGTTGATTATTTAAATGCGAGAGGAATACATGTAGATGAAGATTATATTCAGCAAAAAGCAATGGAAAAAATAAAAGAAATGGCAAAAAAAAGAGAAAAATATAATATAACGCCCATTCCTATCGAAGATAAAGATGTAATCATTGTAGATGACGGGATTGCTACGGGGGCGAGTATGTATCTTGCGGCAAATACCGTTGTAAGAGAATATCCATCTTCAATTACCATTGCCGCACCGGTTGGACCGGGCGATAAGGAAATTGAAGAAATGTTAAAAGGAGTTTGTAATAATTTAGTGATTTTACATACGCCTCCTATGTTTATGAGCGTAGGAGAATGGTATGAGGATTTTCATCAATTAAGTGATGATGAAGTCATTGAATATTTAAAGGAGATTAGAGGTTAGCTTCTATCTCTTTTTTGTCAGTAAAAGCCACTTCAATTCCGTAAATTTCAAGATTATCCAAAAGACCTTCTCCGAATTTAATTCCGTAAAATTTTTGAACATTATATTCTTTTAATGTTTTTGGCAGAATTTTCCCCGTTTCAAGCCCGTTTTCGCCGCAATCTCTTACTTTTTCCAAATGAGAGGCTTTTTCAAAAACTGGATTGTCAAGAAGCTTTTTTTCTCCTGTATCAGTATCTATTAATAAAATATATTTTGAAAAACCTATTTTTTCATTAATTGTTTTTTGATTGTTTGTAGGAAAAGCCACTATCATTTCATCTCCTTTTTTTTCAAATTATAACTTATTTAATATTGAATTGACTAATTAAAAAAATTGAGTTATAATATATAAAATAAATTAAATAAAAGGAGGAAAAAATGGCAAAATTCACACCGTTTGAACAAGAAGTAATAGAAAAATTTAATGAATCTTTAAAATTAAACAAAGAAAAACCTTCCTTAGGTAATGTGGATATGCAAAAAGCAAGGGATTTAATTATAGCCGGAGCAATTTTACTTGATGTAACTCTTCCTAATTTGGTAGAAGGAGAAAATGCGGAAGAAGTTGGAATTCCTACGGCATATTATACTCCTTATCCGGAATTTACAAATTATCTGGATGTGCTACCGGATGATAAAACACAACCTATTGTAATAGCTTGTAGAAAAGCGTTTTTTGCAAACAGAATCAAAGGACTTTTGGATATTTTGGGATATGAAAATGTTTATGTATTGGTAGATGATATCAAATATTTGATTGAAGCTCATAAAATTCATACGGAAGAATAAATCTTCCGTATTTAAATATAAAAGTGTCAAAGATTTTTAAAAAGAGCAAAAATATTCTATAATTTATATCTTTTTTGAGTTATAATGCCTTAAAAAGGCAATTTATGAGAACTTCTTTTTTGCTTATCTTTGCTATGGTTGCGTGGGGTAGTAATTGGGTTAGTGCAAAAGTTTTAATGAATGCTTTTACGGCTTTGGATTTGATTTTTTGGCGATTTTTATTAGCTGCATTCGGCTTACTCATTATACTTTTGATTTTTAGAATTTCTTTAAAACTTTCTTTTAAAGATTATTTGAAATCGTTTGTAAGTAGTGTTTTTTTATCTTTATATAATCTTTTTTTCTTTTTGGGGGACCATTTTGCGAGTGCATCCTTAGGCGGTGTTTTGGTAACGACATTAAATCCTATTGTAACATTTTTCATAATCAGCCGCATATATAAAAAAAAATTAACAAAAAAAGAAATTTTAGCTTTGATTTTAGGAGCGATAGGTTCTATTTTGATTATCAAGATTTGGCGGTTTGATTTAAGCATTAATAAAGGTATATTGTTTTTTTTAATTTGTGCGTTGCTCTGGCCGGTTTTGACTATTATCAGTTCGAATGTAAAAAAAGAAAATTCTTTGAGTTTTAGTTTTTATATGTTTTTGTTTACATCTTTGATTACAATGTTTTTTTTAAAAAAAATAGATTTTCCTTCTTTTAATGTTAAAATATATTTTAATTTATTTGCACTAAGTATTTTCGGAACTTCTTTTGCAACGGCCGCTTATTTTTTAGGCAGCAGTATATTGGGAAGTAAAAAAGCAAGTGCGTATATATTTATTGTTCCTTTGACGTCCGTTATTTTTGCATTTATGTTTTTGAAAGAGAAAATAGACATTTTTATGATAATCGGAGGTATTGTCAGCATAACAGGTGTTTATATGTTAAACGGATACGAATTTAATTTAAGGAAATTTTTTAATGAAAAATAAAATTTATGCACTTTTCGGAGAATTTCAAAATGCAGGTATTACGCCTCATTTTCACGAAACGTTCAGTATTGGTATTTTTACAAAGGGAGGATGCAGATATAAAATAGGCAATAAAGAAGAAAGTATAAAAAGCGGTGAAATCAGAATCATTTCTCCATACGAGCTTCATCAAACATTTGAAGGAAAATGGGAATATCTTCATTTTGATATCGATTATGATTTGCTTTTAAATGTTTTGAAAGATATAAAACAAAACGATATTGAAAAATTTTCTTTAAATATGAAATTAAAAAATGATTTATTAAGAAAAAAAGCCTTTGATTTGTATAAATCTTTAAATGATGAAGATTTGATATTTGAAGAAAGCTTTTTGAATTTTGCAAAGGGTGTTTATGTAAATTTTGAAAAAGAGTGTTTGATAGATTATCAAAAATCAAGATTATCCGGTGTAATTGAATTTATTTACAATAATTATAACGATACCGCTTTAAGTATAGAAAAAATTGCAAGAATTTTTAATCTTTCTCCATATTATTTTGTGAGAAGTTTTAATAAACATTTTGGTATTACCCCGCATAGGTTTATTTTGAGTTTAAGGGTAGAAAAAGCAAAACGGATGATTTTAAAAACGAATGAGAATTTTGCTTTTATTGCTCAGATGTGCGGTTTTAGCGACCAATCACATATGATAAGAATATTTAAAAAAATACTGGGTTATAAACCCGGTATTTTAAGAAATTAATGTTTCCCTCTTACATATCCTTCAATAATAAATCTCAGAGCGTTTAGTTTAATGAAACCTTCGGCATCTTTTTGATTGTAAACACTGTCTTCTTCAAATGTTGCGAATTCAGGGCTAAATAGTGAGTTTGGAGATTTTCTGCCCACTACAATTACATTGCCTTTATAGAGTTTAAGCCTCACCGTTCCGTTTACATTTTGTTGGGTTTTATTGATAAGCTCTTGCAAGGCTTTTCTCTCAGGGCTAAACCAAAATCCGTTATAAATAAGTTCTGCGTATTTTGGCATTATTTCGTCTTTAAGGTGAGCTTCGCCTTTATCAAGCGTAATTGATTCTATCGCTCGGTGAGCTTTAAGGAGTATTGTTCCTCCCGGAGTTTCATAACAACCTCTGCTTTTCATTCCGACAAATCTGTTTTCGACTATATCGATTCTTCCGATTCCGTGTTTATTTCCATATTCGTTAAGAGCCGTAAGAATCTCGGCTGGCGTCATTTTTTGTCCGTTTATTGCAACAGCGTCTCCTTTTTCAAATTCTATTTCAATATATTCGGGTTCATTCGGCGCTTTTTCAGGAGAGACGCTCCATCTCCACATATCTTCTTCCGGTTCAGCCCACGGATCTTCCAAAATTCCTCCCTCATATGAAATATGAAGTAAATTTGCATCCATGGAATAAGGAGATTTTTTACCGTGTCTGTTAATAGGAATACCGTGTTTTTCAGCATACGAGAGTAATTTCTCACGCGAGTTTAAATCCCACTCCCTCCAAGGCGCAATTACTTTGATATCGGGTTTTAGTGCATAATATCCAAGTTCAAACCTTACCTGATCGTTTCCTTTTCCGGTTGCTCCGTGCGCTACCGCTTCGGCGCCTACTTGATTTGCGATTTCTATTTGTCTTTTTGCAATTAGTGGTCTTGCAATTGAAGTTCCTAAAAGATATTCTCCTTCATAAACGGCATTTGCCCTAAACATCGGAAAAACGTAATCTCTTACAAATTCTTCTCTTAAATCCTCGATAAATATATTTTCAGGTTTTACTCCGAATTTAAGAGCTTTTTCTCTTGCTTCTTCAACCTCTTCACCCTGACCTATATCGGCTGTGAATGTTACAACTTCCGCATTATATTTATCTTGAAGCCATTTTAAAATAACACTTGTATCAAGTCCTCCCGAATAAGCCAAAACAACTTTCATTCAAATCCTTTTTTATTGCAATTATAGTATAATTTTGATAAAAAGGTTTTAAGTGAGGATTGATAAATTCCTAAACGGTGTTAATATTGTAAAAAGAAGAAGTATTGCAGATGAAATGTGTAAAGAAGGGGTCGTTTTTATAAACGGCAAAAAGGCAAAATCAAGCAGAAACGTAAAAGTAGGAGATAAAATAGAAATACATTATTTAAAAGGGATAAAAAAATACGAGGTTTTGAAACTTCCGGAGACTAAAACAATTCCAAAAAGCAAAAAAAATGAATATGTTAAGGAGATTCAATGAGATGGAGTAGATTTTTTTTATATACTAAAAAAGAGGCGCCAAAAGATGCCGTTACCCCAAGTCATATTTATTTAATTAGAGGCGGATATATAAAACAAGTGGCTGCCGGGATTTATGATTTTACTCCGATTGGGAAAATGGTGCTTGATAATATAAGAGAAATAATAAAAAAAGAGATGGATAACGCAGGTGCTCAGGAGGTAATGCTAAGTTTTGTTACTCCATATGAGCTTTGGGAAGAGACAGGCAGGGCTAAAAAGTATGGAGATGAACTTTTGAGAATTGAAGATAGGAAAACTCAAAAATTTGTTCTTTCCCCTACAAATGAAGAGTCAGTCGTTGATTTGGTGAGAAGTTATGTAAAAAGCTACAAGCAACTTCCGATAAACTTATATCAAATAAACCTTAAATTCAGAGATGAGGCAAGGCCGAGATTTGGGCTTTTAAGAGGCAGGGAATTTATTATGAAAGATGCGTATTCGTTTCATTCAAGTCGTGATGATTTGGATAGGGAATTTAATTTAATGCAAGAAACGTATGAAAAAATATTTACCAAAATGGGACTTGATTTTAGAGTTGTAGAAGCAGATAGCGGTGCTATTGGAGGTAGCGGAAGCCGTGAATTTATGGTTTTGGCAAATACCGGTGAAGATGATATTGTTGTTTGCTCGGAGTGTAATTATGCGGCGAATATTGAAGTTGCAAAAAGAAAACATATTAAAAAAGAAAATCCGATTAAAACGGAAACAATAGAAGAAGTTTATACACCTGATAAAAAAACAATAGAAGAAGTTTGCGAATTTTTAGGAGTTGATCCGTATTTTAGTGTAAAAGCCGTGGTTAAAAAGGCAATTTTTGATGAATGTGAAGAGATAGTCGTATTCTTTCTTAGAGGCACAGACACCTTAGAAGAGACAAAAGCGAAAAATGCAATAGGGGCTGTCGATTTAGCAGATGCAAGCGAAGAGGAAGTTGAACAGGCGGGACTTGTGCCGGGATTTATAGGACCTTTCGGACTTCCAAGCAATATCAAATATGTAATAGATGACGATTTAAGAATGGAAGAAGAGTTAGTGTGCGGGGCTAACAAAAAGGATTATCATATAAAAGGTGCAGGACTTTTAGATGCGAATCTTCTCGGGAATTTAACTGTTTATAGGGATATTGCGGCTGTAAAAGAAGGAGATTTATGTTCTAAATGCGGAAAACCTTTAAAAATAACAAAAGGAATTGAAGTAGGGCATATTTTCAAACTCGGGGCTGTTTATTCTGAGCCTATGAATGCAACGTTTCTTGATGAAAACGGAAAAGCCAAGCCTTTTATTATGGGATGTTATGGAATAGGTGTTAGTCGTTTAATAGCCGCAGCAATTGAACAAAATCATGATGAAAAGGGCATAATCTGGCCAAAAGAGATAGCTCCGTTTTTAGTTGATATAATTGTAAGTGATATTAAAAAAGAAGAACAGTTAAATTTTGCTGAAAAGTTATATAAAGAGCTTAAAAAAGCTGGAGCAAAGCCCATTCTTGATGATAGAAATGAGAGATTTGGCCCTAAAATTGTAGATTTTGAGCTTGTAGGATTTCCTGTTTGCGTGATTGTAGGAAAAAAACTTAAAAATGGAAAAGTAGAAGTTAGAAATAGAAAAACCGGCGAAAAATTTGAGGTTGATAAGGATTTGGCGTTTGAAAAGGTTTTAGAGGTTTTGAATTCCTAAAAAATCTACTGGATTTTTTAGGAGGAATGTTGTGAGATTAAGCGAAAAAGAGAAAAAAATTATTCTTGATTTAGCAAAAAAATATTTTGGAGAAAAAACAAAAGTATTTATTTTTGGCAGCAGGCTTATTGATAAAAAAGGTGGAGATATTGATTTGTATATTGAACCTGAAATTTGTGATTTGGAAAAAAGAGGGGCTTTTAAATTTAGAGTAAAAGAAGCTCTTTTCAAACCGGTTGATGTGGTTTTTGATAAAAAAGAAATAGATAAAATTGAGGAAATAAAAATTTAAGAAAAGAGGTTTAATATGGGGATAATATATTTTTTGATATATCTGTTTTTAGAGATAATGTTTAGTTATGAATTTGCAAAAATTTTTACGCCTTTCGGACTTTTTTTGGAAGTTATAATATCTGCTGTTGTGGGAATATATATAATCCGTTTGCTTCCTTTTTCTCTAAATGAAAGTATGATGAAAGTTTTGAAAAAAGAAATTACTCAGGAGGAGTTTCTATCAATAGGCCTTTTTAAGTTTGTAGGAGCTTTGCTTTTGATAATTCCGGGGGTTTTCAGCGATATTTTGGGGATTTTGTTTTTGTTCGAACCGTTTGCAAGATGGGTTGCAAGAAAGTTTTTGCCCGGAAAAGATATTTATACACATACAAATGCTCAAAATGAAGATGAGATTATCGATGTAGAAATTATAGAAGAAATATCGGACAAAAAAACTCCTTAAATCTCTTTGTGTGTAAAAAATCCACAAAAAATAAAAAAACATCATAAGATTTAATTATAAGTGAACATAAATAATTTAATTATGGTTTAATTTAATGAATGATTATTTATTTATTAAGGAGTTAATGTGGAAGCTCTGTTAATTTTAATTTTCAGCGTTATTTTTTTGGGTAAATTTTATGCTTTTTACATTAGAGAAGATATTAAAAAATCTTTTCTTATTGCAAGTTTGTTGGAATTGCTGTATTTATTTATTGGTATTTTGGGCATAAAAGCATTAGGTGCCGGTATTTTACACATAGAATACCAGATTGTTTTTAGAATTTTGGCTATTTTGTTGTTATTTGAATTTTTGGCATTTAAATCAACAACAAAACTGAGTGATTTAAAAGGTGTAGCGTTTAATCTGTGGGGGGCTGTTTTTGGGTTTGCAATTTTCGGAAGTTTGGGATTTTCGTTAATTACAGCAAAACAGCTTATGTTAAACGCTCTTACCAAAAACGGTATGTTTGAGCTTGGATATTTTATTGTTGCGATAAGTATTTTACAAGCAATTTATTTAATTACAATTTTAGAAACGGTTGTTTTTAAAAAATCAAATGAAACAATAAAAAAGGTCAAAAATATCATTCCAATTGGCATTTTTACCTTTTTGGGATTGTTAGTGTTTTTGTATCCGAAAGTTTATGTTTCTTTTGCGGGATTAAAAGAAATTAAAATTTTCACATTGGGTCTTTCGTTTGATTATAGTGGTATAAGAGGTATTTTCGCTTTGGTTTTTGGATTTGTTATGACAATAATATTTATTTATTCGATTGATTATATTAAAGAAAACAAAAAGTTTTATTATACATTTTTGGCTATATTGACATTGGCTTTAATTCAAATACCTTTAAGCGATAAATTCGAGCATTTTTATCTTTTTTGGGAAGTTATGACAATTTCTTCTTATCTTTTGATTATGAATTCAAGAAGTGATAAATCGATAAGCGCTGCAAAAATTTATTTTGTAATGTGTATAGGCGGTGCTTATTTGCTTCAACTTGCGTTTTCTCAATTTTATGCAGCTGGAATAGAAAATTTCGCTTCGATTCAAACTATTTCCATGACTCTTGCTATATTGTTTTTACTCGGGTTCGGTGTTAAAGCTGGTATTGTTCCTATTCATGAGTGGCTTCCTATTGCTCACCCGGAAGCTCCGAGCAGTATATCTGCACCACTTTCCGGTATTTTGACAAAAGCAGGTATTTTCGGAATTATTTTGGTTATTTATATGTTTGGCTTTAAAAATATCTATTTTTCATATCTTTTAATTGCAGTCGGTCTTGTTACGTTGTTTTATGGAGAAATAAGAACACTTTATGAAAAAGATATTAAAAGGCTTTTTGCATACTCTACAATCGGTCAAATAGGTGAAATTGTAACTGTTTTAGGCGTTATGAATTCCCTTGCTTTGAGTGGAGCAATTTATCATGTAATTAATCATGCCGTTGTTAAAGATTTATTGTTTTTAAGTGCAGGTATTTTGATTGTTAGCGCTAAAAGCAGAAATCTTGAAGATTTAAGAGGTATCGGAAAAGAACTTCCTTTTATTGCTTTTCCTTTGGGAATTGGAATTTTTGCAATAAGCGCATTCCCGCCTTTTGGTAATTTCAATTCGAAATTTTTGATGATTACAGCAGCAATGCACGCTAATAATTATGTTGTGGCTTTCGGACTTATTATCGGTTCGGTTATCGGGTTTATAGGTATGTTGAGAGTGTTTAGATACATATTTTTGTTAAAACCGATTAAAAAATTTGAAAAAGTAGGCGGATTTAAACTGTTTAGTGTTTATTTATTAGCGCTTAGCACTTTTCTTTTAGGAGTATTCCCGAATTACATAATAAAGTTTATAAACGGCGCAATTTATAAAACGTTTATTTTAAATGTTCCTGATGTTCATTTTGATTTGTTAATGCCAACAAGTGTTTTGATTATGACACTTGGAGCGATAATTGTATTTTTCTTTGGGAAAAAAGCGAAAATAGCAGGAATTACTGCTGCGTTTTTTTCTTTTTTAGCTTTGCTTAATACATTGACGCTTTCATTTGATTTAGGCAGTTTTTTTGCGGATTTAACTCTTTTTATGGCGATACTCAATTTTTCGTATGCGGCAAAATATATGGATCATTATCATAAACCTTACAGATTTTTTGCTAATTTTATGATTATGATAGTGGGAATTTTGGGTGTTGTTTTAAGTAAAAATATCTATTCCGCCTTTTTTTACTGGGAAATAATGGGCGGATGGGCGTTATATATAGCCCTCGTTCATGAAGAAGATGCTTATTCTATAAGAGAAGCAAGCAAATATTTAATTTACAATTTGGCTGGTGCCGGTATTTTAATGATAGGTTTTGCTACGATTTTAAAATACGGTTTTACCTTTGATGTATTTAAAACCATTCCTTTAAATAACTGGACGCTTGTAGCGATAGTTTTGTTAACTCTTGGATTTTTGGCAAAAGCAGCACAGTTTCCGATTAGGATAGATTATCAAATGCATCCGAAACCGGCTCCTACTCCTATAAGCGGATATATCTCATCCGTTATGCTTAAAACCGGACCTTTTATGCTTATAAAAATGTTTTATTTAGTAGCTTTTTCAATAGCGCTTTTAAGATTGGCTACTATTGAACCGATAGCTCATTTTGCTGCAATAATCGGTGCTATAACCATAATTATGGGAGCGTCTTTCGGTCTTCTTACAAACAGTATGAAAAGATTATTGATATTTTTAACAGTAGGAGAGATAGGTTATATTATTACCGGTATTTCCCTTTTAACATCCGAAGGTTTTGCGGGGGGAATGCTGCATTTGATAAATCATATGTTTTTCAAGGATCTTTTGTTTTTAAGTGCCGGTGCGATTTTTTATAAAACGGGCGTTGATTCTCTTGATGAAATAGGCGGACTTGCAAAAAAAATGCCGATTACATTTATAACGTTTTTGGTTGCCATCTTTTCTACTGCCGGTGTTCCTTTATACAGCGGATTCGTATCAAAATGGATGATATATCATGCCCTTTTACAAAAAGGTTATGTATTTTTGGCTATTTTGACATTGCTTGGAAGTATAATGATTTTACTTGTTTTCGTTAAATTTTTACACAGCGCTTATTTTGGAAAATTAAACAAAAAATTCGAAAAAATTACCGAAGTTTCCCCTTATATGTATGTGCCTATGGTAATTTTGGCCGTATTAAACGTTATTATAGGTATATTCCCTTCATTTGCTCTTGCTCCAATAAATACTATAATCGAACAATTCGGATTTAAAGGCGTTGCATATTCTTTAACTTCCGTAAAAGTAGGGGTTGACACGTTAAATATGGGCTCACTTGCCTTATATTTGATAATTGCAATTGCAATAGGATATTTTCTTATCGCATATTTTTCAAAAGAGAGAAAAACTCATATTTTCCTCTCTGGTGTAAGGGATTTAAGCGAAAGGGATATTCATTTAAATGCTCGAAATTTTTACGAACCGTTAATTGCTTTGATTTCATTTGTTATCAAAATCACCAAAAGGATTTTCGGTTTAAAAGGAGGATACGTTGAGCGCTAATATTATTAATTTTTTGATATTCCCGGGAGGAGTTTTTGCAGTGCTTTTTGCACTTATTTTGGTTTCGCTTGAAAGAATACTGGTTGCAAGGCTTCAAGGAAGAATTGGACCTGTTTTTTATCAGAATATAATCGATATTGTCAAACTCTTTAATAAAGAGACGTTAATTCCAAAAGACGCTAAGGATTTTGTATTTAAATTCGCTCCGCTTTTCGGATTTTCCGGAATGCTCGTTTTAATATATTTTCTTCCTATACCGGGAGTTTATAGCGGGGTTAAAGGCGATTACGATTTAATAATTTTGATTTATTTTTTGGCGCTTCCGGCAATTTCTTATATTATAGGAGGAGGAGCGAGTTCTTCTCCTTATGCGGCGATAAGCGTAAGCAGGGAATTAAAACTTATGCTTGCATATGAGAGCGCTTTTATTATTATTGCAATAACAATAGCTTTATATGTGGGGGATGGCAAAGGTGTGTTTTCTCTTAAAAAGATAGTCGATTACCAACTGCAACACGGAGCTTTTTTGTTCGATTGGAAAATGTGGCCGGCTTTTGTGGCTTTTTTGATTGTTTTATTGGCGGCGTTGGAAAAACCTCCTTTTGAAATTGCTCATCATAATGATGCGGATATAATGGATGGATATTTGATTGAATATAGCGGAGCTCCTTTGGCTCTTTTTGAAATAACATCAGCTTTGAAACTTTTGGTATTAAGTATTGTGTTTCAAATATTTTTCTGGCCGAGCACATTAAGCGGGGATTTATTTATAAACTTTTTATGGTTTATTCTCAAAACGATTATTCTTTTGGGCTTTATAGGAATAACTCATGCCACATTTGCTTCATACAGAGCCGATCAAGGATTTAAATTTTTACTTAAAGTTCCTTTGGTTTTGGCAATAATTTCTCTAATTCTTGTTTTATTAAGCATTAAAGGATTAATATGAGTATTATAACAAGAAGTCCCTTTTTATTCAGAATTAATACGGGAAGCTGTAACGGTTGTGATGTTGAGCTTGCCACGACGGCGATGATTCCGAGATACGATGTTGAAAGGCTCGGATGCAGATATACGGGAAGTCCCAAGCATGCGGATATTTTACTTGTAACGGGGCCTATTACGGCAAGAAGCAAATCCTATTTGGTTGAAGTGTTGGACGAACTTCCAAATCCTTTTGTAGTCGTTGCGGTAGGAACATGCCCTACGAGTTGCGGGATATTTAGAGATTCGTATGCAATAGAAGGACCGCTTGATAAATATGTTCAGGTTGATGTAAACGTTCCGGGATGTCCTCCAAGACCTCAGGCGATAATAGACGGAGTTGCAAAAGCTCTTGAAATTTGGAAACAAAAAATAAGGAATCAAAAATGAGCGGATTTTTAAAAATTGCGATAAGAAATTTATTAAAAGGACCTGTAACGGATCCTTATCCGTTTGGTAAAACATTCATTCCCGAAAAATTAAGAGGTAAATTAAAAGTGGACGCATCGATTTGCACGGCTTGCGGGACGTGTCAGGAAGTTTGTCCATCGGGTGCGATATATATAAAAAAAGAAAATGACGTATATGTTCATACCACATGGTATAACACATGTTGTTTTTGCGGAAACTGCGAATTTTTTTGTCCTACCGGCGCAATAAAATTGACAAATGATTTTCACACTGCCAATACGAAAGAAGAAAAATTCAAATTTGTAACAATTGCCGCAATAAGTGAAAAAGAGTGTCCTGTATGCGGTAATAAATTTGTCCCTGCTACGCTTCCTTTGATTGAAAAATCGTATCCACATATAAACGACGAAATAAAAAATTTAATGAAACTGTGTCCCGAATGCAGAAAAAAAGCTGCTTTTGAAAGGTTGTATCAATGAAAGAAACATTAAAAAGAAAAATCATAGCGGAAATAAAAGAGAGGCTTGACAAAGACAAATACGATATCAAAGACGAACTTGATTTATATGGAAATATTCAGATATGGCTTAAACTTTATGATAGAAAAGATATCCTTCATATTGCTCAAATTGTAAAGGATTTCGGCGGTAGGTGCGTAATTATCAGCGCTTATAAAAAAGATGACCATCATGTCTTAGTTTATCATCTGGATATTGACGGAATTTTACTAAACGTTGAAGTTGAACTTTTCGATAACACTGTTGATTCAATTACTCCTATTTTAAAATCTGCCGATTGGACTGAGAGGGAATTTAAAGAGATGTTCGGAATAAAACTTTTAAATCATCCGAATCCTAAACGGCTGTTTTTGGATGAGAGTATAGCCGAGGGAATTTTAGGGGAATATATGCCGCTTTCTCAAGCAATGAACGGAGCGGCTACTTGTAGTATGTGGGAAAAAATAGAAAGTGAAAGGCATAAAGATGAGCAAAATAACTAAAATACCGATTGGTCCTTTTCATATTGGACTTGAAGAGCCTATTTATTTCAAAATAGATATTGAAGGCGAGAGTGTAAAAAATGTTGATATGATAAACGGCTTTGTTCATAGAGGAATTGAATATCTTGCAATGCAGAAAAACTTTTTTCAAAATCTGATTTTAACGGAGAGGGTGTGTTCACTTTGTTCGAACAACCATCCTTTTACATATGTTATGGCGGTTGAGAAGATAGCGAATATAAAGCCTACTAAAAGAGCTCTTTATTTAAGAGTGGTTGCAGATGAGGTCAAAAGAGTGGCTTCGCATATGTTTAATTTGAGTATGCTTGCGCATTTGGTCGGATTTCATACCCTAATGACGCAAACAATGGAAGCAAGGGAAATTGTTCAGGATATAAAAGAATCCATTTGGGGTAATAGGATGGATATGAGCGCCAATACCTTAACGGGTGTGAAATATGATGTGGATAAAGAGCAGATTGATTATATCTTAAAAAGATTAAAAGAGCTTGAACCGCAAGTCGATGAAATTATGGATGTTTATTTTAATAATAAAATTGTAAAAGCAAGAACGAAAGGCGTCGGAGTGTTGCCTTATGAAGATGCGCTTAGACTTGGTGTAACAGGTCCTACCGCAAGAGGAAGCGGGGTTATGAACGATGTAAGGATTAAAGCCCCGTATGCAGCGTATGACGAATTAAAACCTAAAATCATTATTGAAAAAGACGGCGATGTTTATTCAAGAACGAAAGTAAGATGGAGAGAGGTTAAAGATTCGATAAGGCTTATAAGATTGGCTTTGAAAAATCTTCCCCAAGGAAAAGTCGTTTTGCAAAAAAGACCTCATATTCCTGCCGGAGAAGCCGTAAGCAGAAGTGAAGCTCCAAGGGGCGAGCTAATATATTATTTAAAAACAAACGGTTTGCAAAAACCTGAAAGAATGAGATGGAGAGTTCCTACATATATGAACTGGGAATCTTTAAGAGTGATGATTCCGGGTAATAAACTTACGGACGTTGCCGTTATTTTCAATAGTATCGATCCTTGTATTTCTTGCACGGAAAGATAATATGACAATCAATATTTAAAAATATGTAACCGATAAATCAATAATAAAGGAGATTTGATGGCTAATAAATTTATTTTTGCAGATGCTAAAAAATGTATAGGATGTCTAAATTGCGAGCTTGCTTGTGCCGCAAGTCATATGGGTGTCAGCCTGGATGAAGCATATGAGAAAGGGCTTGAAGGCGAAAAATTGATTCACAGAAATGAGGTTATAAAAAAAGCCAATTTAACAGCACCTATGCAATGTATGCAGTGCGAAGACGCTCCTTGTGTTAAAGCGTGTCCCATAAATATCATCGTATATGAAAACAATTATGTCAAAATTTATGAGGATGATTGTATAGGGTGTCGAAGTTGTGCCGTTGTTTGTCCTTTCGGAGCCATTGTAATGGCGAATAGAGAAGTTCATAACCAAAATGTAACGGATTTGGTGGCTATGAAATGCGATTTGTGCGGAGGAGAGGAAGGCAAACAAGCGTGTGTTAACGTTTGTCCTACCGAAGCGATAGAGCTTATCGATTACGATGAATATAAAAAAAGAAAACAAGAAGCGGCATTCGAGAGATTAAATGCATGAATTAAGTGTTGTCCAATCAATGATGAAGATTATTGAAAAACACGCAAAAAATAAAGAAGTTGCAAAAGTTGCGGTTAAAATAGGCAAAATGAGCGGAATTGAACCTTATTTTTTGAAAGAAAGTTTTGATTTTTTCAAAGAAAACACCGTTTGTAAAAACGCTGAACTCGAAATAATAGAATGCGAAATAAAAATAAAATGCAAATCCTGCGGAGCGGAAAACGAAATTAAGGATTTTGATTTTTCTTGTCCCGTGTGCGGAAGTTTGAAAACCGAAATTATATCCGGAGAAGAGATGCATATAGAATACATAGAGATAAAGGAGTGATTAATGAAAAGAAAATTCAAAGAAATTCCAAAACAAATCCAAAGAAAAAGACCCGCCGAGGAGAGAGTAAATGATTTTTACCCGGTTTATATTGAATTTAGCGACGAAGAAGCTAAAAATCAAGCTCAAAGATGTATTACCTGTCCTATTGACATAATGAGAGGTTTAAATAGCGAATTTGAATTTTGCAGAACCGGCTGTCCTCTTAATAATTATATCCCTCAATGGATCAAAGCCGTAAAAAAAGGCGATATCAAAAAAGCGTTTAAACTCAGCAATGAAATGTCTCCTTTTCCTGAAATTTTGGGAAGGGTTTGTCCTCATGACAATTTGTGTCAGGGAAGCTGCACTATTGCCAAAACGGAACACGGAAGTGTTGCAATAGGTGCGATTGAAGTATATTTAAACGAAAGAGCGTTTGAAATGGGCTTAAAGCCTTATTACGGAGAAGATAAAAAAAGAAAAAAAAGGGTTGCCGTAATAGGCAGCGGACCTGCGGGGATGAGTTGTGCCACATTTTTACTAAGAGAAGGAATTAATGTGGAAATTTTTGAAAAAAGCGATAGACCCGGAGGGCTTTTAACTTATGGAATTCCTAATTTCAAAATAGACAAAAACGTTATTTTCAGAAGATTCGAATGGATGAAAAAAGCCGGGCTTAAACTTCATTTAAACAAATCTATCGAAACAAAAGAAGATATGAAAAAAATCCTTGATGAATTTGATGCGGTTTTTATCGGAGTAGGAGCTCCAAGCGGCAGAAGTGCCAGAATGAAAAATGAAGACGCAAAAGGCGTATATCATGTAATGGATGTATTGACAAGATCTCAAAAAATAATTTTTGAAGATTTTGACGAATGTGATTTGGAAGGCAAAAGAGTTGTTGTCCTCGGTGGAGGGGACAGCGCTATGGATGCCGTTAGAACGGCTGTTAGAAGAGGAGCAAAAGAGGTTACTTGCGTATACAGAAGAGATGAAGAAAATATGCCGGGAAGTAAAAAAGAGGTTATTAACGCAAAAGAAGAGGGAGTTAAATTTAAATTTTATACGGCACCAAAAGAAGTGAAAGTAAATGAAAATAATGAAGTAATAGGGCTTGTTTGTCAAAAAACAGAACTTGGAGAACCTGATGAGAGCGGCAGAAGAAGAGTTAAGGTTGTTGAGGGTAGCGATTTTGAAATAGATTGTGATATAATTATATTAGCGCTTGGTTTTGACAATGTAAAATTCGAATGGTATGAAAGCGCCGGTATCGAAACAGATAAATGGGGATGTCCGCTGGTGAAAAACTATCAAACGAGCAATCCTAAGATATTTGCGGGAGGTGATGCTATAAGAGGTGCCGATTTGGCGGTAACGGCGGCAAGAGACGGCAGGGAAGCCGCAAAAAAAATAAAGGAATTTTTAGGAGTATGATATGATACCTGTTTATGTCAGTGATGTTGTTATTGTAGGTGCGGGGCTTGCAGGTTTGGCTGCTGCAAGAGAACTTACAAAAGCCGGTAAAAAAGTTACGGTTCTTACAAAACTTCATCCTTTGCGCTCTCATTCCGGTGCTGCGCAAGGAGGAATTAATGCTGCGCTTGCGGATGATGACGATGTTGAGCTTCATATGTTTGATACCGTCAAAGGAAGTGATTATTTGGCGGATCAAGACGCAGTCGAGCTTATGTGCTCGAAAGCTCCCGAAACAATCAGATGGATTGAGAGAATGGGAGCGGTTTTTAGCAGAAAAGAAGATGGAAGAATTGCACAAAGACCTTTTGGGGGACAAAGCAGACCAAGAGCGTGTTTTGCAAAAGATAGGACAGGGCTTACCCTTCTTCAAACAATATACGAGCAATGTGTAAGGGAAAATGTTTTAATGCTTGATGAATGGTATGTGGGTGATTTGCTGTATGAAAACGGCAAAGCATACGGAGTTGTAGCTTATAATATAAGAGATTTGACGCCTGCTATTTTTAACGCAAAAGCCGTGATGTTTGCAACGGGAGGATATGCAAGGGCGTTTAAGATAAATTCTAATGCTCATGCAAATACGGGAGACGGACTTTCAATTTTAGCCAGACGAGGTCTTCCTCTTGAAGATATGGAGTTTGTTCAGTTTCACCCGACAGGTCTTGCAGGTAGCGGAATATTGATGAGTGAAGCTGCAAGGGGCGAAGGCGGAAGACTTTATAATAGCAAGGGCGAAAGATTTATGGAAAAATATGCTCCTGAAAAAATGGAACTTGCTCCGAGGGATGTTGTGAGCAGAGCAATTATGAAAGAGATAATCGAAGGCAGGGGTGCAAAAGAGGATCCTTTTGCTGTTTATCTTGATTTGACACATTTGGGGGAAAAGAAAATAAACGAAAGATTGCCTGAGCTTAGGGATTTGGCACTCACGTTCTTAGGCAGGGATATGGTAAAAGAGCCTATTTTAATTTCCGCTACGGCGCATTATTCAATGGGGGGAATTCCTGTTGATATAAACGGACATGTCAGAAAAAATCCTAATGAATTAACACAGGGGCTTTATGCAGCAGGGGAATGTGCCTGCGTGAGCGTTCACGGAGCAAACAGACTTGGTGCTAATTCATTGCTTGAAGCTCTTTTTTATGGAAGATGGACGGGAGCGAATATTCTTAAAGATTTGGATAATTTGGACTTAAAAGAAGCCAAAAATGAAGATGCACAAAAATTACTTGACGAAATTAACACTATTTTAAACAATAACGGAAACGAGAGAGTTTCAAACATAAGAGAAGAACTTCAAGAGACAATGAGCACAAAGGTAGGGGTATTCAGAGAAGAAAAAACAATGATTGAAGCAAGAGAAAAACTTCTTGAACTGAGAGAAAGATTTAAAAACATTAAACTTGACGACAAAAGCAATGCTTACAATACGGATTTGCAAGAAGCAATTGAACTTGGGCATATGCTTGATTACGCTTTGTTTATCGTTGAAGGAGCAATTAATAGAAAAGAATCAAGAGGAGCTCATTTTAGGGAAGATTATCCAAAAAGAGATGATGAAAATTTCTTAAAACATACGTTTGCATATTTAAATGAAAATAAAATAGATATAGAATATTCCGATGTAAAAATTACAAAATTCGAACCGCAAGAGCGTAAGTATTAAAGGATTGGGAATGAAGGTCGTTTTAAAAGTTTTTAGATTTAATCCGGAAAACGAAGATAAGCCAAAATATGAAAAATATGAGCTGGACCTTAGAGAAGATGCCGTTTTGCTTGATGCTTTGAATGAAATAAAATGGAAAATTGACGGCACTCTAAGTTACAGAAGAAGTTGCAGGCACGGAATTTGCGGAAGCTGTGCGGTTAAACTTAACGGAAAAAACGTGCTTGCTTGTAAAACACCTCTTAAAAAGGCGATTGAAGATTTCGGTGAAGAGCTTGTAGTTGAGCCTTTGAGTAATAAAAAGGAAAAAATAATTAAGGATTTGGTAATAGATAAAAAGGATTTTTGGGATAAAAACCATAAAGTTAAACCTTTCCTTATAGCCGAAATAGACGAACATCCTAAAACTGAGAATTTAATCAAGCCAGAAGAAGTTGAAGCGTTGGAAGAAGCGGATTATTGTATAGCATGCGGGTGCTGTTATTATGCGTGCGAGAGTTTAAGGGAGAATAAGGAATTTTTAGGACCGCAGGCTCTTGCCAAAACATACAGATTTAGTGCCGATAAAAGAGATAATGCAAAAAAAGAGAGACTAAGTTTGGTTGATTCGCTTGGAATAGGAGTGTGGGATTGCGTAAAATGTCAAGCTTGTATCGAAGTATGTCCGAAAGGAGTAGACCCTTTTACTAAAATTACGCATTTGCATAATCAGATTTTCGAAGAAGGAATTGCAAAGAAAAACGTTGCTACAAAACACGCCGAAGGATTTGTTCATTCAATTAAAAAACACGGAATTTTGGATGAAGGAATGCTCGTTTTATACAGTGAAGGCGTAAATGTCATAAGACATTTGCCAGAAGCTTTTTCAATGTTTGCAAAAGGAAAAATCAAATTTCCTTGGAATATGCCAAAATCGGATCAATTGGAAGAGATTCAAAAACTTGTAGAAATATCACAAACGCATGAGTTAAAGGATTAAAATGAAATATGCACTTTATACCGGATGCACTGCAAGAGAATCAACACCTGAACTTTTAAAATCGACTTTAACGGTGGCAAAAGAGCTTGGAATTGAAATAGAAGTGTTAAACGAAGCAAGTTGCTGCGGGGCGGGACATTTACAGGATTTTGACGAATTTTTGTCTTTAACGATAAACGCAAGGAATATATCTCTTGCCGAAAAAAGAGGTTTAAAACTTGTTACTTTGTGTAACACTTGTCAATTAATGCTTGAAAATACAAAAAGAAAACTTGATTCTAATGAAGATTTAAAAGAAAAAGTCAATGAAAAACTTTCCGAAATAGGATACAAATATACAGGAAGTAGTAAAATTCAACATTTTTTGTATGCTATTTTGGAAGATGTGGGATTGGAAGAGATATCAAAACATGTAAAAAGACCTCTTAATTTAAAAATCGCACCGTTTTACGGATGTCATATAATAAGACCTTCCAAAACTCACGACGGAGATAACCTGAATGAAAATCCGTATAAACCAAATGCAATTGAGAATTTGATTAAAATATTAATGGGTGAAAGCATAGAATATGATTCAAAAACAAGGTGTTGCGGGTTTCATGTTGATTTGCAAAATACTCCTTTAAGCGAAAAACTAACGGCTGATATTTTAATAGATGCCGATAATAATGGGGCGGAGGCCATAGTAACTCCGTGTCCGCTTTGTCATTTGAATCTTGACGTAAAACAGCGTTCAGCCGCAAAAGAAGCAAATAAAAACATTAATATTCCCGTTTTACACCTGCCTCAGCTTTTAGGACTTGCATTTGGATATTCAAAAGAAGAGTTGGGATTAAATCATCATATAGTTGATGTTAATTTGTAAAATGATTTAAATAATAGGGGTTAAAATTACCTCTATTATGATATTGAGATACTTTTTAAATAGGGCATATATAAGAAAAAAGAAAAAATTTGTAAAAAAAATTATTTTAATTTTTTGGAAATGTCTTGAATAGCTTGATAGGCGTGATTGAATGCAAGTGCAATGCTTCCACTGCTTACAGCTACATCTCCTATTACATACAATCCTTTGATATTTGTTTCGAATGTTTCCGGATTATAAACAGGCTCTCCCCATTCGTTTAGTTCTATTCCGGCATTTTTTAGAAAATCAGTTGGTGTTGTTCCGCCAAGTGCATAAATTACTCTATCGTAAATTTCGCTTGTTCCGTCTTTAAAATTAACTTTTACTCTTGGAGGAGTAACGCTATCATTTTCAACAGGTTCTACATTTTCAATATCAACTCCAAGTTTGAGTTTTAATTTTCCTGTGTTTGCATACTCTTCGAGAATGCTTTTATTTAAATGATTCATTCTTTTTATTTCAGACCTTCTGTAATTAAGCGTAACATCGCAGCCTATATGCATATCAACAAGTCCGTAGGCATATTCTCCCGCAGTATCTCCTCCTCCGACAACCAAAACTTTTTCATTTGCTTGAACTTTATCAAGGTTAAAATTAAGTCTCGGTCTTATTTTTGCTGGGAATTTGTAAGAAGGTTTATTCGGTTTTCCCATTCTTCCTATTGCTATTATTACCTTTTTAGCCAAAATCGCTCCGAGTTCTTTATCGCTTGCAACGGCAAAAACGTCATCACATAATTTTTTTACGGCATAGATATGATGGTTATAATAAATTTTATCTTCAAGTTTATATTTTTTTATAAGTTCGTCCATTTCTTGCAAATAAGATTCTTTTGTCCCTTCTTTAAAAGTAACGTTTCCCAAGAATTCAAATTTTTTTCCTTGCCAGTCTTTGTCTACTCTTTTGCCTTGTTTGTAAAATTTTCTGATAACGTCATTATGGTTATCCGCTTTTTCCAAAATTATTTTTTTTTGAATACCGGCTATTACAGCTTCTACTCCCGATGCAATACCTCCCGGTCCAGCTCCTATTATTACTAAATCGTTTAATTTATCACAAGCAGACATTATTTCTCCTTTTTTTGTTTATTATAATACTAAAAGAAACTTAAATGAATAGTTAAAATTGTAATATGATTTAAATTTTTTGTTTATGTGTAAAAAAGTAACAAAACAAAAATATATAAGTTATTACTTTGAATGAGTATTCATTAAAATAGCCTAAAAATGAGACTTTTTGTCCTCCATAATTATTTATGTTAAAATATAACCAAAAAAAGGGAGAGAAATGGAGAATGTGTTACAAAATGTAAAAGAAGCAAGTAGAATAATTGCCGGGTTAAAAGGAGAAGAAAAAAGAGCGGTATTAAATGAAATGGCTAAATCTTTGGAAAAAAACGTTTTTGAGATAATTGAAGAGAATAAAAAGGATATGGAATATGCAAAATCGATAAATTTAAATTCCGCTTTAATGGATAGACTGTTTTTAGATGAAAAAAGAATAAAATCTATGGCAGATGCGCTGAGGGATATCGCTAAACTGAAAGATCCTGTCGGAAGAGTTATTGAAGGATGGAAAATCGATAACGGACTTGAAATTCAAAAAGTTAAAATTCCAATAGGGGTAATAGGCATTATTTACGAATCGCGTCCGAATGTAACAAGTGATGCGGCCGGGCTTTGTTTTATGAGCGGGAATGCGTGCATACTTAAAGGAGGAAAAGAAGCATATCATTCAAACAGTATAATTATTGAAATTTTAAGATTTGTGTTGGAAAAAAACTCACTTCCAAAAGATGCCGTTTCTCTTCTTCCAGATTATTCGAGAAAAGGGGTCGAGTGGCTTATAAAACAAGATAAATATGTAGATTTGATTATTCCAAGAGGCGGGGAAAAGTTAATAAAATTTGTCAGCGAAAATTCCAAAGTCCCGGTAGTTAAGCATGACAAGGGGCTTTGCCATGTTTATGTTCATAAAGATGCGAATTTGCAAAAAGCCGCAGAAATAGCAATTAATGCCAAGGTCCAAAGACCCGGTGTTTGCAATGCAATGGAGACATTGCTTGTTGATAGACAAATAGCGGGCGAATTTTTGCCGAAAATCAAAGAAGAAATGCAAAAAAACGAAGTCGAGCTTAGAGGGTGTGAAATAACGCTTGAATATATTGATATAAAACCTGCAATCGAAGAAGACTGGAATACGGAATATCTCGATAAAATTCTATCTATCAGAGTGGTTGATGATATTGAAGATGCAATCGAACATATTCAAAAATACGGCAGCGGTCATAGCGATGCAATCGTAACGGAAAATTATTCGATTGCAGAAGAATTTTTGAATAGAATCGATAGTGCCTGCGTGTATGTAAACGCTTCGACGAGATTTACCGACGGAGGGGTCTTCGGATTTGGTGCTGAGGTTGGAATTTCCACTAATAAACTTCA
>JALVTJ010000052.1:19601-31730 GCA_027036005.1 Nautiliaceae bacterium | reverse complement strand
CTTGATTATTTTACATATGATCCCGCAAAAATAAACGGAAGCGTTGTAACCCCTGATGATTTGGATATATGGCTTGAAAAACTTATGAAAATGGAAATGAAAAAAAGAGAAAAGCTTGTTGGGGTAGGAAGAGGAGATTTGATTATCACAGGAATTTATATATATAAAGAGATTTTTAGAATTACCAAATACAATGAATGTATTGTTTGTGATGATGGAGTGAGAGAAGGAGCGGCTTATAGTAAATGTGAAATGGAAAATTAAAAAATGGAAAATTAATAAAATTTTAAAAAAGTGAAAAATTAAAAGTATTAAGTCAATGTCTAAGCTTTTACATATTTAACACAATACACTTTTTGATATAATTGCACAAAAAGGCTGTTAATGAAATTAACCGGTGCACAGATTGTAATTGAAAGTTTGATTAAAGAGGGTGTGAAGACGGTTTTCGGATATCCGGGCGGAGCTATAATGAATGTTTATGATGAAATTTACAAACAAAACAGTTTCAAACATATTTTGGCAAAACATGAACAAGGTGCCGTTCATATGGCAGACGGATATGCAAGAGCTACCGGCAAAGTCGGTGTTGCCATGGTTACAAGCGGACCCGGAATAACAAATGCTGTAACTGGAATTGCAACCGCTTATACCGATTCTGTTCCTTTGGTTATATTCTCCGGACAGGTTCCCACTGGTGCGATAGGAACGGATGCTTTCCAAGAAGTTGATGCGGTGGGTGTTACAAGACCGATTACAAAGCACAATTTTTTAGTTAAAAATGTAGAAGATTTGGCTTTTATAATAAAAGAAGCTTTTTATCTTGCAAAATCAGGAAGACCGGGACCTGTGCATATAGATTTGCCAAAAGATGTAACAATTGCAAAAACAAAGTTCATATATCCCGAAAAAATAGAATTAATGACTTACAAACCTACGTATCATGGTAACAAAAGGGCTATAAAAAGGGCGGTTGAAGCTATTAAAAAAGCAAGAAGACCCGTCTTTTACATAGGCGGAGGAAGCGTGATAAGCGGAGCAAGCGAAATAATAAGAGAAATTGTCAAATTTACCAAAATTCCCTCAGTCGAAACCTTGATGGCAAGAGGCGTTTTAAGATACGATTGCCCTTATCTACTTGGAATGGTCGGAATGCACGGAAGTTTTGCAGCCAATATGGCAATGAACGATGCGGATTTGATCATATCGCTTGGGGCAAGATTTGATGACAGGGTTACCGGAAAAATCGACGAATTTGCAAAAAATGCGGATATCGTTCATATTGATATAGACCCGAGCCAAATCGGAAAAGTCGTCAAAACAAAATATCCTATTGTAGGAGATGTAAAACTGGTTTTAGAAGAGATGGCGCCTTTATTGTTTGACGGAGTGGATGCCGGGAGGTATGAAGAATGGAGAAATGTTTTAAATAGATATCAAGAGTTATATCCTTTAAAATATTCTGATACTAATGAGGTAATCAAACCTCAGTGGGTTATTCAAAAAACGGGTGAGCTTGCGGATGAAGATGTCGTAATAACAACGGATGTAGGACAGCATCAGATGTGGGCGGCTCAGTTTTATCCTTTTACATATCCAAGACAGATGATAACAAGCGGAGGTCTTGGGACGATGGGCTTTGGTTTTCCTGCCGCTCTCGGGGCAAAAGAAGGCGTTAAAGAAAAAACGGTTATTAATTTTAGTGGAGATGGAAGTATTATGATGAATATTCAGGAAGTTTTAACGGGATATAAATATAAGCTTCCAGTTATCAATATTATTTTAAATAATAATTATTTAGGAATGGTAAGACAGTGGCAAACAATGTTTTATGACGATAGGCTTAGTGAAACCGACCTCAGCGACGTTCAGCCAGATTTTGTCAAATTAGCCGAAAGTATGGGAGGAGTAGGATTTAGGGTTAAAACAAAAAATGAATTTATAAAAGCTTTTAATGAAGCTTTAAAATCGAACAAAGTTGCATTTATAGACGTTCAGATTGACAGAAGAGAAGATGTTTTGCCTATGGTTCCGCCAAATTCTCCTCTTAAAAATATGCTTATATTCAAGGAAGACAAATGAAAAGAATAATATCGGTAATTGTTGAAAACGAACACGGAGTTTTAGCCAGAATAGTTAATATGTTTGCCGCAAGAGGATATAATATAACTTCTTTAACAGTTGCTCCTATACCTGAGAGCGAACTTAGCAGAATGACTATAATGAGCGAGGGCGACCCTAAGATATTCGAGCAGATTGTAAAACAGCTTTATAAATTAATACCTGTTTATAAGGTTATCGAAAGCGATGATTTTATTGAAAAAGAGATGGCGATGGTGAAATTTCCTCTAAAAGAAGTTAAGGATAATCTTGCCGATATTGATGCAATTGCGAGATGTTACAACGGTAAAATAAGCAATGTAAACGATAGGCATATTGTAGTTAGTGTTGTAGATAGACCCGATAGAATTGACAATTTTTTAAAAGCTATGAAAGCCAAATATCATCAATTGGAAATCGTTAGAAGCGGGGTTAGCGTGATTGAGAGATAATTTCAAATAGAAAGTGAAAAATGAGAAGTGAAAAATGTAAAATGAAAATAGGAAAAAAAGAATATAATTTAAGAGAGATTTGTGAATATTTAGATATTAAATGTCCTGATGTTGATAAAAAGATTAAAGGAATAAATACTTTAACTGATGCAAACGAAAATGAAATAAGCTTTTTGGAAAATAAAAAATATGAAAAATACCTAAAAAACACAAAAGCCGCCGCTGTTTTAATAAGAAGTGAAGATGCAATCAAACTCCCTGATAGTGTTATACCTTTAATTACTGATGAACCTTATTTGAAATTGGCTTTTCTTACGAAATTATTTGTTTTTCCGCCATGGGAGAGGGGAGGATATCAAATAAATATGAGTGCCGATGTTGATGAGAGCGTTCGAATCGGAAAAGGTGCGAGAATTGGCAAAAATGTAACTATTATGCCCGGATGTATAATAGGGCCTTTCGTTGAAATTGATCAAGGTTGTGTTATTTATCCGAATGTAACTATTTATCGGGATACGAAAATAGGCAAAAACGTTAAAATTCATGCCGGAAGCGTTATAGGAAGCGACGGGTTCGGGTATGCGCATACAAAAGACGGAAAACATATCAAAATATATCATTTAGGAAGAGTGGTTATTGAAGATGAGGTTGAAATAGGAGCTAATACAACTGTCGATAGGGCGGTTTTTGGGGAGACCAGAATCAAAAAAGGAACGATTATCGATAATTTGGTGCAAATAGGTCATAATTGTGAAATAGGCGAATATTCCATTCTTGTTTCACAAGTAGGGTTATCCGGTTCAAGTAAACTTGGAAGAAATGTAATAATGGGAGGACAAAGTGCAACTGCTGGGCATCTTGAAATTGCTCCGTTTACAACAATAGCCGCAAGAGGCGGAGTTACAAAATCCATAAAAACTCCGGGTGTTTATAGCGGTTTTCCTCTAATGCCTCATAAAACATGGCTTAAACTTCAAGGGCTTTTAAGTAGACTTCTTAAAAAATCTTGACATATATCAATTTTTCTTTTTTTCTATTTGGATAAAATAAATAAAAATTTAAGGAGAATTGATGGTATATCTCGATAACAATTCTACCACCCCTTTGGATGAAGAAGTAAAAAAAATTTATTGCGAATCAAACAAATATTTTGGAAACATTAATGTTATATATGACTTGGGAATTGAAGCAAGAAAAAAATTAAACGAAGCTTATGATATTTTATATCCCGGCATAGGTGCGAACGATGAGGATGACATTATTATAACTTCTTCCACGACAGAGGGAAACAATACCGTTATCAAAACGTTTTTGAATGAATTTATTAAAGGAAACGGAAAAAAACATATTATAACAACCATTGCGGAACACTCTTCAATTAAAGCGCCTTGCGCTTATGCCAAAACATTCGGTATGGAAGTTACATATCTAAGGAGTGATGAAAACGGCAGGGTAAATCCAAAAGATGTGGAAAATGCAATAAGGGAAGATACCGCACTGATTAGTGTTTTGTTTGCAAGTAACGAATCAGGCGCAATTCAACCTATAAAAAAGATAAGTGAAATTGCAAAAAAATACAACATTCCTTTTCACTGCGACGGGGCACAGGCTATTGGGAAAGTAAAAGTGAATGTAAGGGATTTGGGAGTAGATTATTTCACCTTTTCGGCTCATAAATTTCACGGGCCAAAAGGTATAGGAGGGCTTTATGTAAGAAAAGGCGCTCCTTTTATTAATCTTATACACGGCGGAAACCAGATGGGAGGCAAAAGAGGCGGAAGCATATATTTAAACGGAATAATAGCGATGGCCGAGGCTTTAAAAAAAGCCAATGAAAATTTGGATTATATGAATACTGAAATAATGAGACTTAGAGACAAACTTGAAGATGCTATTTTAAAAATTCCGGATACAAAAACGTATGTGGATAAAAAGTATAGGCTTCCAAATTCGCTTATCGCATCATTCAAAGGAATTGAAGGCGAAGCGATGCTGTGGGATTTGAATATACATAAAATTTATGCTGCGACAGGGAGCAGCTGTTCAAGTGAAAGACTTGAAGGCAGCGAAGTATTGGAATCTTTGGGTGAAGATCCGGAAATTGCACATACTGGAATAATTTTTTCACTAAGCAGATTTACAACGGAAAAAGAAATTGATTATGTTATTGAAGTTTTGCCAAAAATTGTTAAAAGATTAAGAGATATATCCTTAACTTATGCTAAGGTTAAGCCTAAGTAGGAAAGTAGGGATGAGGGATGAGGAATGAGGAATTCCAATATACAAATAACCAATATACCAATAACTAATATACTATATATAAGGAGCCATAATGGGAAGAAGTGATTTAATAACGGGCAATGTCTGGGAGCAGTATTCAAACAAAGTAATAGAGAGAATGAACAATCCAAAATATTTGGGAGAATTCAGTGAAGAAGATGCGAAAAAAAGAGGCGCTAAATTGGTGGTTGCGGATTTCGGAAGCGAAGCGTGCGGAGATTCAGTGAGGCTTTATTGGTTAATTGATCCGAAAACGGATAAAATAATCGATGCAAGGTTTAAATCTTTTGGTTGCGGAACGGCGATAGCGAGTTCTGATATGATGACAGAATTAACAATTGGAAAGACAGTTGACGAAGCTACAAAAATTACAAACCTTGATGTTGAAAAAGCCCTTAGGGACGAGCCTGATAAACCTGCTTTTCCACCTCAAAAAATGCATTGCAGCGTAATGGCTTACGATGTGATACTTGAAGCAGCTGCTAAATATGAAGGAAAAGATGTTAAAGAGCTTAAAAATTCCGAAATAGTATGCGAGTGCGCAAGGGTAACAAGAGGTGAGATTGAACAAATCGTCAGAGAACATAATGTCAAAACGATTGAAGAGCTTCAAAAATACACCGATGCCGGAACATATTGCAAAAGCTGTGTTGCACCCGGAGGTCATGAAGAGAGGGATGTGTATCTTGTTGATATTATAAAAGAAGTCCAAGAAGAGATGCAAAAAGAAAAATTAAACGAGGCAAATGAAACGGAGGATTTTGAAAAATTAAGTTTTATTAAAAAAATAAAAGCGATTGAAGAATTTTTGGATAAAAAAATCAAGCCGATGCTTGCAATGGACGGCGGGAGTTTGGAGCTTGTCGATGTCAGGGAAAACGGAGAAAATATAAACGTTTATGTTAGATATCTTGGAGCTTGTTCAATGTGTGCAAGCTCACAAGTTACACTTCAAGCCATTGAAGAGGAATTAAAAAAACATTTCAAAACGGAAAAAATCAAACTTCTTCAAATTTGACTTATCCCTTCTTCTTATAATATAATGTTTAAAATTTTTAAAGGGATAAAAAATGTTATTTAATAAAAAAAATTCAGCCTGTATTGATTTACAAAAAGAAAATGATGAGCTTAGAAAAAAAATCAATGAACTTGAAAATGAAATTTCCCATTTAATCTCTCAAAACAATAAATTAAAAAACGATTTAAACTTAAAAAGCAACAATCAAGATAAAATAAATTTATGCGAATCTTTAATTGAAAATTCGGAACAAAATATTAGCGAAATTGCACAAAACACTCATACGAACATAGAATTTTTTACCGAAATGGTTCAAGGTAATGAACAAGTTAAAAATGAAATTAACGAATTGATTGTAAATTTTAATAAATTTTTAAAAGAAATTGATTTACTGCTCAATTTTGCCGCTACGGCAAGAGAAAATGTTTCCAATTTAAATGAAAGTGTAGATAGTATTAACAATATCATCAATTTTATTAAGGATATAGCGGATCAGACCAATTTATTGGCTCTAAATGCTGCGATTGAAGCGGCAAGAGCAGGAGATGCAGGAAGAGGTTTTGCCGTTGTTGCGGATGAAGTTAGAAAACTTGCAGAAAGAACGCAAAACGCAACAAAAGAAGTGGAAGTAACCATAGGGGTGTTAAAACAGAATTCTTCAAATATGACTGATGAAGGTGAGAATTTAGATACAATAATCAATCAAATGCAAGAATATATGGATAATTTCAAAAAAGGCTTTGATGTATTATCAGAACTTGATAAAGTTTTGTTTGCAAAATTTGACGATTTATCCGATATGCTAATTTCTTTGGAGCAAAAGATAAATAATTTACTTTTTAAAATAAAAAATTATAAAGAAAAGATTTTGGGTGGAAGTAAATACAGCGAAGATGAAGGAGAACATAGTTTTAGAAATTGGTATGAAGGATACGGTAAAAATTCTTTTAAAAATACACAAGCATATAAAGACATTAAAGATACTCAAAAAAGATTTGAAGGGCATATGAAAGATGTTATGAAATCGAATATGAAAGATTCGCTTTTGGATATGCAAAAGGCGGAAAACGAAACAAATATAATGTATAAAAATTTAGATGATATGCTTTCGCAAAGAAGTTAAAAATGGAACTTATAAAAAACGATTTTTTAAATAAAGCGAAATTTATTCTAAAAAATGAAGAAAAATTAAAAGAATTGGAAAAAATAGTAAGCGATTTGTTGGTTAAATGCACAAAAATTTATGATATACGAGAAGGTATTATATTAATCGATGAAAATAAAAAAATAATCGAAGCAAACGATATTATTGAGAATTTTAATATCGATACAAAAAAAATAATTGGGAAAAATTTTTATTATCTTTTCCCCGATGAATTTAAGGATGTTGTGGATAAATTTTTTGAAAAGCTTGAAAAAAAAGGTTTTAACAAAAAAAACAATATCTATTTGAGGGTAGATGATAATGAGATTCTTGTTGATATGAATGCGGAAATTATTCATATAGAGAGTAAAAAATATTATGTTATTTCCTTAAAACAAAAAGAGATTAACTCTCTTTCTTATAAATTAAACGTAATCGAAGAAAAAATTGCAAATTTAATTCTCAGGGTTAAAGATTTCGAAAGTTTAATGAAAGAAATTTTGAATATTTTTATCGAATCAGGAATTTTTGATTTCGGGTGGGTTGCAAAAGTCGATTTGGATTTAAAAGAAATTATACCTTTAATAACCTGTGAAGAAAACAATATCGATATGGAGTTTAAAAAACAAACATTTGATTTTAATCATTTTAAAGGTATTCTTGATATGCTTTTAAAAGATGAAGAAATTATAATTAACGATGTGGATTTTAAAAACAGACATTATGAAAAATCTTTGATTTTTCCAATATACAAAAAATGGGAATACAAAAAAGAAAACGAAATTGCGTATGCCACGCTTTTTTACAGTGAGAAAGATTTTCATTTCAGTGAAGAAGAATTGATTTATTTAAAAGAAATAATTTATAAAATAAATATAGCAATTACAGATATTTTCATAAAAGAAAAAGCTAATTTGATAATATCCACAGATACGTTGACACTGCTTCCCAAAAGAGAAATTTTCGTAAAAGAGATCAAACAATTAATAAAAGAAAAGATCCCTTTTGCCATTGCCATTGTTGATATAGACAAACTTAGAAAAGTAAATGAAGTTTTGGGATTTTGGGCGGGAGATAAAGCTATAACAAAATTAACCCTTTTTTTAAAAGAACATTTGAAATTGAGTTTTATCGCCAGAATCGGCAGTGATGAATTCGGTATTATTTTAAAAGGGGATAAAAAAAATGTTTTTTCGAATTTGGAAAATATTTTAAAATTTAACGATGATATCGTTCAAATAAACGGAAGCGGAGTATATTTGCCTATAAGTTTGGGAGTGTCATTTTACCCTGATGATGCGAAAAAAGAAGAAGATTTGATTATTTTAGCCGAAGAAGCGTTAAAAATTGTTAAAAAAAGAGGTGGCAAAGGTATAGGATATGCTAATAAAAGTTTAACTCTTCTTCCAAAAGATTATTTGGAAATTGAAAAAGAGCTTAAAGAAGCTATTAAAAAACAAGAATTTGTTATGTATTACCAACCTATTGTCGATATTAATAAAAATAAAGTATGGGGAGTTGAAGCATTAATTAGATGGAATTCCAAAAAAAGGGGATTAGTCCCGCCTGCTAAATTCATACCTATTTTGGAAGAGAGCGGTCTTATTAATGAAGTGGGGGATTTAATAATTGAAAATGTCCTAAAAGATGTAAAAGAATTTGAAAACAAAAACTTGATATTTACATTTTCAATGAATATTTCTGTAATTCAGTTATTAAGTCAAAATATAGCTTTAAAACTTATCAGAAAAATAGAAGATTTAAAAGTAAAAAAGGAAAATATTATTGTTGAAATAACCGAATCGGTTTTAATGGAAAATATTGAAACAATATTGCCGCAAATTCATCTTTTACAAAAAGAAGGAATAAGGATAGAAATAGATGATTTCGGAACGGGCTATTCATCTTTGTCTTATCTTAAAAGATTACCCGTGAGTGCATTGAAGATAGATCAAAGTTTTATAAAGGACATAATAATCGATGAAGAAGATAGATCGATTGTGGATGCGATAATTTCAATGGCAAAAGCGCTTAACAAAAAAACTATTGCCGAAGGTGTGGAAGATAAAAAAACTTTGGAATATTTGAAAAAAGCAGGTGTGGATTTTATTCAAGGATATTATTTTGCAAAACCGATGCCGAAAGAGGCGTTAAGGGAATTTATAGAAAAATTTAATTGAGTTTTGTTATAGTGTGATGTAAAAATGCATGGTCTTTTTCAGGATAATCCATTCTAAAATGCGCCCCGCGGCTTTCTTCTCTGCTTAATGCAGCTTTTGTCAGAGCTTTTGCGATATCGAGCCCGTTTATTGCTTCAAGTTTTTCCGTTATGTTTGAATCCTCATTATTTATATCGAGTTTTTTTAGTTCATTAATTTTATCAAGCGCTTTTTTTAAAGTGTAGCCGTTTCTTAAAATCCCAACTTTTTGATATAAAATATCTCCCAATTGATGTTTTATTTCTTTTGCATTTATTTTGGTGTTTTTGAGTTTTTCTATTAAATCGATATCTTTTTGAATGTCTTCTTTTTTGATTGAAGGGAATATATTGTTTCTATGAGAATATTTAACCGCTTTATAACCGGCTATTTTTCCAAAAACCGCACCTTCACTTAGCGAATTGCCTCCAAGCCGGTTTGCTCCGTTTACTCCGTTGTTTCCGGCTTCTCCCGCATAAAAAAGTCCTTCTATTTCGGTTTTACCGTATGTATCGGTTTTTATACCTCCCATAGTGTAATGCGCCAAAGGATTAATAGGAATCGGCTCAGAGCCAATATCTATTCCTTTTAGAGATTTTACTCTTTTTTTCAAATGAATAAGTTTTGTGTTTATGATATCTTCCGGTATATCGCTAAGGTCTAAAAAGACTTCTTTTCCTTTTAATATTTGTTTTAAAATAGCACGCGCAACAAAATCTCTTGTGTTAAGCTCATCGACAAATTCTTTACCATCGCTGTTGATTAATCTACCGCCTTCCGCTCTTGCCGCTTCTGATATTAAAAAATTACTTCCTTTAAGACCGGTAGGATGAAATTGAATAAATTCCATATCCATTCCTTCAAGTCCGGCTCTTAATCCCATAGCTATTCCATCTCCGGTAGCATCATTTACATTTGTCGAATATCCTTTGTATAATCCGGCATATCCGCCTGTTGCGATAATAACGGCTTTGGCTTGGATTGTTTTAACCTCATTGACGGTTTCATCCAAAAAGCTTACACCTGCTATTTTTCCGTCCGTAATTAACAAATTTATAGCAAAGTGATTTTTTATAGTGGTAATATTCAAATCTTTCAAGGCTTTGTTTAATGTTTTCATAATTGCAGCACCGGTTGTGTCGGCTGCAAAACAGGTTCTTTTATATTTTGTTCCGCCAAACGGTCTTTGAGCAAGTCTTCCATCCGGCAGGGTTGTAAAGGGGACTTTAAATTTTCTGTGAAGTTCTCTTACAATCTGAGGGGCTTGTTCGCAAAAAATTCTGACCGCTTCTTCCTCCGCAAGCCCGACGCCCGATTTCAAAGTATCTTGTATATGGTGTTCTATTGAATCACCGTCTTTCATATTATTAAGAGCCGCATTTATTCCTCCTTTTGCCATAAAGGAATTATTGGCCATAGGGGATTTTTTAGTAACTATCGCCACATCACTTCCGAGCTCTTTTGCTTCTATTGCCGCCATCATTCCCGCAATTCCGCTTCCGATAATCAATATATCCACTTTCATTTAAAACCTTTTTGATATAATTGTATCAAAAAAGGAAATAGATGAGGATTTTTTCAATTCTTTTATTAAGTTTAAGTTTATATGCAAACGGTTTGGTTACGCATATAACGGATGTTTTAGGTAATGTAATTGCAACAAAAGCGTATTTGAAAAAAGGAATTAGCGGGATTGTGTTATGTCCTTATGAAAAAGAAAAAATAATATGTGCCAGATGTGTGAGTGCAGGAGAAAACAGAGCCGTTTTATATTCGTATAAAGCTTTGAAAAACGATGCTTTCGCCCTTCCAGTGGTTTTTCCCAAAAAAAACGATGAAGTGATTTTCGGTAAAAATTACAAAAGAATTGCGATAATTGCTCCCAATTTACAAACATATTTAAAACTTAAAAAAAGATTTTCCACTTTTACGGTTATTCCGATAGATGTGTTAGGTGCTTTTTTGGAAGATGAACCTAAAAGAGCAGATTTTATTAATTTTGCAAAAAAAATGGATATAGGAATGTATATTTTTGCACTCGATAAACTTTATGAAGTGGATGCACTTAGTTTTTATGCAATCAATGAAGAGGATTTTTCTTTTAAAGGCAAATTCAAACTTCCTTTTTATACTTCATATAATTTTGATTTTGATATAAAAAATCCTATAAAATATTATAAGTCAATGATAAAGGAATAAAATGCTTGATAAACATATTGAAAATTTAAAAAAAATTGTAGGTGAAGAAGATATAAAAACGGACAAAATCCATCTTCACGCATATTCATATGACGCAACAAAAGAACATTTTTATCCCGAAGCCGTGATTTTCCCGGAAAATGAAGAGGAAATTAGCAAAATATTAAAATATTGCAATGATAATAAAATATCCATTATTCCAAGAGGTGCTGGCAGCGGTTTTACGGGAGGGGCTTTGCCTGTAAAAGGCGGTATTGTTTTGGCGGTTGAGAAGTATATGAATAAAATTATTGAAATTGACAAAAAAGATATGGTAGCGGTTGTTCAGCCGGGTGTGATTAATGCTACTCTTCAAAAAGAAGCGGAAAAAAAAGGGCTTTTTTATCCTCCTGATCCTGCTAGTATGGATTATTCCACAATAGGCGGAAATGTAGCCGAAAATGCGGGAGGTATGAGAGCGGCAAAATACGGGCTTACAAAAGATTATGTTGTTTGTCTCAGAGCCGTGCTAGCTAATGGTGAAATAATTAGAGCCGGAAAAAGAACTATTAAAGATGTGGCGGGATATAATGTAGCAGGGATTTTGATAGCAAGTGAAGGAACGCTTGGAGTAATTACCGAAATTACGTTAAAACTTCTTCCGAAACCAAAACTTGCCAAAACATATATGGGAATTTTTAAAAATGTTGAAGATGCTATGAATGCGGTTTATAAATCCTTAGCCGATGGAGCAATGCC
>JALVTJ010000052.1:0-19501 GCA_027036005.1 Nautiliaceae bacterium | reverse complement strand
GTAAATTCAATAAGAAGTAGGCTCGAAATTGTTCAAAATTTAATAGATGAATATTCGATTGATATTATGTGTATGCAAGAGATTAAAGTTGAAAACAAAGATTTTCCTTTAATTAATCCTGATATGCAGTGCATTGTCCACGGACAAAAAAAACTTCACGGGGTTGCTGTTTGTTCCAAATATCCGATTGAAAAAAATCAAAAGGGATTTGAAGGGGAACTTAACGAACCGAGATTTATTTATACTTTGATAAGCGGAGTTCATATAATCGATATTTATGCACCTCTTGGCGATAATTACGGGGATAAGTTTGAATATAAACTCTATTTTTATGATAAATTATTTGAATTTATAAAAAATTTTGATTTAGCAAAAGAAAAACTTTTAATTTGCGGTGATTTTAATATATCTCATACGTCTTTTGATGTATGGGATGAAGAAATTTGGGAAGGAGAGGTTACACATCTCCCGGAAGAGAGAGCAATAATATCAAAATTTTTGGATATGGGATTTATCGATATTATTAGAGAAAAATTTAAAAATGAAAAAGTTTTTACCTTTTACGATTACAGAGGAGCAGCCGTTTATAAGAACGAAGGTTTAAGACTTGATTATATATTGGTTACAAAAGAGCTTTTTAAATATTTTAAAGATGTTGAAATTTTAACAACAATTAGAAGAAAAAGAAAACCTACCCCATCAGATCACGTTCCGGTAGTTGCGGAATTTAATTTATAAGGAAAAAAATGTTTCATCATTTAGTTCAGTTATTGGTTAATTTTGCCGATTCGATAGGTTATTTGGGTGTTTATTTATATATGGTGCTTGTAGGCACGTTTATTCCGGTTCCAAGTGAGCTGGTTTTGCTTCCAAGCGGATATCTTGCTGCAATTGGTAAAAAAAGTTTGTTGCTTTTATGGTTTAGCGGAGCGTTAGGTTCGTTAACGGGAGCTTTGATTAATTATTATTTAGCCAAATTTCTTGTAAATAAACTTTTAAAAGATAAACCAGTTATAAAAAAAGTAAATAAATTTTGGAATAATCACGGGAAAATTTCTGCTTTTTTAGCTCCTTTAACTCCTGGCCTTGGACAATATATTTCTATTCCGGCGGGACTTTCGCATATGCCTCTGAGATGGTTTATACCGCTTACGTTTAGTGCAAATTTAATATGGGTAGGATTTATGTTGATGGTCGGATATATATTCGGAACCGGAAATGCGGCTCATAAAAATGCAGTATACGGGAGTTTGATATTGTTAGGCGGAGTTATAATAATTGCAAGTATATATGTTTTAAGAGAAATAAAAAAAGGAAATTAGTATTTATGATAATTCTTTTACAAATTCCTCTATTTTTTTAATGCCTCTGTTAATCGTCTCAAAATCCGTTGCAAATGAAAATCTAAAATACCCTTCGCTTCCAAAACCTATACCGGGAACAACCGCCACTCCTTTTTCTTCTAATAAATCGAGTGCAAAAGTCATTGAATCTTTTATTATTTTTTTATGATTGACAAAAATATAAAAAGCTCCCTGAGGTTTTGCTGCGCTTAAACCTTTTATGGAATTAAACGATTCGTAAACAAAATCTCTTCTTCTTTTAAATTCTTTTCTCATCTCTTCCACCGCAAAATCCGCTTTTCCAAGTAGTGCCGGAATGGCGGCTTTTTGAGTTATTGTATTTATATTTGATGTGCTTTGAGATTGCAGTTTAATCATATTTTTTATTAATTCTTTATTTTTGCTTGCACAATATCCGAATCTCCAACCTGTCATAGCATGTGATTTGGATAATCCGTTTACGGTAATAGTGCGATTTAACATATCTTTATTTATACCGGCAACTGAAACAAATTCTCCTTCATATATAAGTTTTTCATACATTTCATCACTTATAACCCAAATATCAGTATCTTTAAGAACCTCTGCAAGTGCTTCAAGCTCTTCTTTTGAATATATTGCACCTGTGGGGTTAGATGGAGTTGTAAGCATAAGGGCTTTTGTTTTTGGGGTGATAGCTTTTTTTAGCATTTTGGGAGTTATTTTAAAATTAGTTTCTTCTGTTGTTTCTATGATTATTGGTATTCCGTCATGATATTTTACGAGTTCAGGATATGTAACCCAAAAAGGAGCCGGAATTATAACTTCGTCTCCTTCATTTAAAAGAGTGGCGAAAATATTAAAAAGGCTCTGTTTTGCGCCGTTACTGGCAATAATTTCATCCAAATCGTAATCTAAATGATTGTCTCTTTTTAATTTTATGTGAATAGCTTCAAGAAGTTCTGGAATGCCTGCAACATTTGTATATTTTGTCCAACCTTCTGTAATTGCTTTTATGGCTTCGTATTTTATAACTTCCGGAGTATCAAAATCTGGCTCGCCTGCCGAAAAAGCTAGAATATCTCTTCCTTGGGCTTTAAGTTCTCTTGCCTTTTGTGAAATTGCTATTGTAAGAGAAGGAGATAATTTTTCAATTCTTTTAGAAAGCATTTTTTGCCTTTTTAGCAAAATTATATCAAAAATTATTGATGGATGGGTAGATGGGTGAATGAGTGAAAATATGTTATAATAAGAATAATGAAGGAGAAAAAAAATGAAAACAATAATGCAAACTCTTAAAGAAATTAAAAATTCTATTTCCGATAATAATCTTTTGGAAAAATTAAATCTGCTTGAAAAAGATTTTAGAAAATTAAGAACAAAAACGGGTTTAAAAGGTCTTGTAAAAAGAAAAAAACTAAGAAAAATTATTAAAGAAGTGGAATATGAAGAAGAGCTTGAAAAACTGCAAATTGAGCTTATTAAGCTTCAAAATTGGGTATATGAAAACAAAAAAAGAGTTATGATAATTTTTGAAGGAAGAGATGCGGCGGGTAAAGGCGGCGCTATTAAAAGATTTACTGAGCATTTAAATCCCAGAAAATACAGGGTTGTTGCTCTGCCTAAACCAACGGAGGTGGAAGCGGGACAGTTTTATTTTCAGAGGTATTTTAATCATTTGCCAAATCCAGGGGAAATAGTTTTTTTTGATAGGAGTTGGTATAATAGGGCGATAGTTGAGCCGGTTTTTAATTTTTGCACGGAAGAACAGTATGATAAATTTATGAAAGAAGTGCCTGAAATGGAGCATGCTTTATTGGATGACGGGATTATTTTGATTAAATTTTGGTTTAGTATCAGTAAAGAAACTCAAAAAAGAAGATTCAAAGAGAGAATGACAAATCCTTTGAAACAATGGAAACTCTCTCCGATAGATAAAAAAGCTCAGGATTTATGGGATAAAATTACATATTATAAAGAGGAGATGTTTTCTAAAACACATACCAGTTATTCACCATGGATTATCGTAAATTCCAATAACAAAAAACCAGCGAGACTTGAAAGTATTAAATATGTTCTTTCACTTCTTAATTATGAAGGTAAAAATGAAGCTCAAATTCCTCTTCATCCGGATCCCGATATAGTGCAGAAATATCATAGAGGCTCATTACAAGTGGATTAATTTTTATATTTTAAAGCCTCGATATATTCTCTGTATTTTTTTTCTATTTCTTCGTCTTTTTCGATAATATCTTTATTTTGATTAATTACGGCTTCTTCTAAAATTTTTATTCTGTCCATCAAATATTCAAAAAGTTCTTTTTCAATATCCGGAAGTTTATTGTGTGCAAGAGGAGAGTAATCTTTTCTTTTTATCACTTTACCCGGAATTCCTACAACGGTGGAGTAGGGAGGGACATCTTTTACAACAACAGAGTTTGCTCCTATGCGGCTTTCTTTGCCGATTGTAATGTTTCCGAGTATTTTTGCTCCTGCTCCTATTGTTACATCATTTTCAATTGTAGGATGTCTTTTGCCGGGATTAAGACTTACCCCTCCAAGCGTTACTCCTTGATAAATGGTTACATTGTCTCCTATTATTGTTGTTTCTCCTATTACAACTCCTATTCCGTGATCTATAAATACATTTTCTCCGATTTTTGCTCCCGGATGGATGTCAATGTTTGTTATAAATTGATTAATTGCCATAATAAATCTTGCAAATCTTTTAAATCCTTTTTTATAAACGCTATGAGCGATTCTATATGTAACAAGTGCCCATACACCCGGGTATGCGTAAAATAATTCAAAATTGTTTTTAAATGCCGGATCTCTTGCTTTAACGGCTAAAAAATCTTTTTTTATTTTATTAAAAAGAGCCATTGATAGCCTTTTTAATTTTGAAATTAATTTCTTCAACGCTATTTGAAGCATCTATTAAATCGTAAGGTATTTCAAGTCTGTTGCATGTTTGAATTATATTATTTTGAATATTTAAAAGATATTCAATGCCTCTTTTTTCTATGTTATCTTTGTTTTTTTGAGAAAGTCTGTATTTAAGTGTTTCTTTGTTTAATTTTAAAATTATAACTTTTTGAGGAAAAATGCTATCGGTTGCAAAGCGATTTAAATTAAGTAAAATATCAAAATCAAAAAAAGGCAGGGCATAAGCAATTCCGCTTACAACACTTCTATCGCTAATTATTAGATTGTTAAGATTGGGTTTAATTATTTTTTCTATAAGTTCGCTTCTATCTGCTAAAAACAAAAAAAGCTCCGTTTTTTTATCTATATCTCCATTAAAAATAATTTCTCTTATTTTTTCCCCAAGATTTGTAAATCCGGGCTCTTTAACAAACAAAGCGTTTTTATATTTTTTTTTAAGCAGTTCTATTTGAGTTGATTTCCCGGCTGTGTCTATTCCTTCAATTGCTATATACATTAAGCTCTCCTGTTATTTCTTTTGGCACAAGATGTAAAACATCCCCTCCGTATTTTAATATGCTCCTAACAACACTTGAAGATATAAAAGCGTTTTCAAGATTTGGCATTAAATAAATGGTATCTATATCCTCATATAAAGATTTATTTGCATAGCCCATTTGAAGTTCGTATTCAAAATCGCTTACTGCCCTTAATCCCCTTATGATTATATTGCATTTTTCCTTTTTTGCAAAATCCACAAGCAAGGAATTAAATGATTTTACTTCTACTTTTTTTATATTTTTTGTAGCTTTTTTCATTAATTCTACTCGTTTTTCCAAATCAAACATTGTTTTTTTATCTTTATTGTCTGCTACTGCCACAATTATTTTATCAAAAATTTTGCATGCCCTTTTTATAATATCAATATGCCCGTTTGTAACAGGATCAAAAGTTCCCGGATATATAGCAATTTTAGGTAAATTTTCATTTTTCACTTTTAACTTTTCACTTTTTTTATTCTCCATTCTCAATTCTCCATTCTCAATTTTATTTCCATCTTTCAAACAGTTCATTTTCAATTCTCGCCATATCAAACCATTTTCCTATTAAAAACATTTCCATATCGTTTATTGTTTTAGGTTTGTTATAATAAGCGATTATCGGAGGTGCTATAAAAACATTGTTGATTTTTGATAATTTTAGCATATTCTCCAAATCAATTTGTGAAAACGGAAGTTCTCTTGGGGCGAGAATCAGTTTTTTTTGCTCTTTTATTGCAACGGCTGCCGATCTTGTAATTAAATTATCCGCAATTCCGTTTGCTATTTTTGCAAGAGTATTCATAGAACAAGGCACAATAAAAGTTGTATCAATGGCAAAACTCCCGCTTGCCGGTGCAGCCGCTATGTCATCATTAAAAAAAATATTTTCTTCTTTTTCTAAAACGATTTTTGCATTTTTACTTAAAATCAGATATCTTTCGTATTTTGAAGGGATCAAATTATATAATTTTATTCCTAAACCAGCTCCGCTAGCGCCGCTTATACATACAAGGATTTTTTTCATTCGTTTACCTTTAAAATTACCGTTCCTTTTTTTATTATTTTGGCTTTTTGAATTTTTTTTCTAAATCTAATATTTATAATATTTCCTATATATCCGTCTTGTAAAGCTTTTGCTTTTGCATAAATTGTTATGTCTTTGGAAATTATTAAGACGGTTATTGTTTCGTCTCTAAAAACATCAGGAGCAATTTTGGTATTGCTTTTAGTAATAACGGAGTTTTTTGAAATAATATTGCTAGCAACTAGATTTTTAGTTATTTTAAAAAGGGGTTTTGAATAAAAATATTTAAAAGGAATAATTTTTTTTATAACATTATTATAAATAGGTTGATTTGTTTTTATAACACTATTAGCAACAAAAACAGGAATTTTGGCTTTAATTCTTACATAATAATATTGATTGTCTATTTTTATATTTCCCGATGTTGTTTTAGGGGAAAATAATATTTTAAAATTTTTGTATTTTTTAGGCGGGGGAGGGGTGATTTGGATTTTTTTTATGATTATTTCTGGATAAATTTTTTTATAAAAGGATATTATTTTTTGCTTAACACTGGCAAAAAGAAGAAAAGGTAAAAAAATAATTATCCATTTTTCATTTTTCATTTTTCACTTTTCATTTACAAAGAGCATGGTTTAAAACGTCTTCTATTCTTTTAACCGGAATAATTTCAATATTTTCTTTTACTTCATTTGGAATATCATCCAAATCTCTTTCATAATTTTTAAGAGGGATTAAGACTTTTTTGATCTTTGCGTTATAAGCCGCAATTAATTTTTCTTTAAGTCCTCCTATTGGTAAAACTTCGCCGCTTAGGGTAATTTCTCCCGTCATTGCAACGGAGCTTTTTACTTTTTTTTCACTGAATATGCTTGCTATGGCAGTAGCCATTGTAACACCAGCACTCGGGCCGTCTTTTGGAATTGCGCCTTCTGGGACGTGGATATGTATATTGTATTTGTAATAAACAGGTTCTTTACTTTTTTCTTTAATAAGCAATTTTTTATTGTCTATTAAAATTTTAATATATGTAAAAGCGATATGTGCCGATTCTTTCATTACATCTCCCAGCTGTCCAGTGAGGGTTATATTTCCTTTACCTTTGTATTTTACCGCTTCTATTCTTAAAACGTCTCCGCCAACAGGCGTCCAGGCTAGTCCGTTAACAACTCCTATTTTGTCTTTTTTTTCTATCGTTTCTGTTTCAAAAGGAGGTTTTTGAAGAAAATCTTTTAGGTTTTTAACACTTATTCTTACTTTTTCCTTGCCTTCAAGTATATTTATAGCGGCTTTTCTCATAATTTTTGCTATCACTCTTCTTAAATTTCTAACACCCGCTTCTTTTGTGTATTTTTCTATAATTTCTTTTAAAGCGGCATCGGAGATGGATATTTCGCTTTTTTTAATTGAATGTTTTTTCATCTCTTGCGGGATCAAATATCGTTTTGCTATTTGGAATTTTTCCTGAGGAGTGTAACTTCCTATAAAAATCATTTCCATTCTATCTTTAAGAGGTGCTGGAATAGTGCTCGGGTCGTTTGCAGTGGCTATGAATAAAACTTTGCTTAAATCCAAATCAAAATTTAAATACAAATCTCTAAAATGCGAATTTTGCTCTGGATCGAGAATTTCAAGCAATACTGCTGTCGGATCTCCTTTGAATCTTGAAATTTTGTCTATCTCATCAAGAACCATAACAGGATTCATCTCTTTTGCGTTAATAATCCCCTGAGCGATTCTTCCCGGCATTGCCCCTATGTATGTTCTTCTATGCCCTCTTAATTCATTTACATCTTCAAGTCCGCCAAGAGCAATTCTTATGAGTTTTCTATCAAGTGATTTGGCTATGGAATTTGCTAAACTTGTTTTACCAACCCCGGGAGGTCCGACAAAACACAAAATAACACCGCTGAATTCTTCTCCTCTTTTTTTTGCAAGTTCTTTTGCTCCGAAATGCTCAATTATTCTCTCTTTCGGTTTTTTGAGTCCGTAATGGTCTTTATCAAGTCTTTTTTTTAATTCTTTAATGGAAAAATTTTCATTTTTGTAATTACAAAACGGAACTTCCAGAGCCCATTCTATATAATTCATTGTTGTTGTGGCTTCCGCTGAATCAGGATGCATTCTGGATAATCTGTCGATTTGTTTTTTTATTTCTTTATATGCATCTTCTCTCATACAAGGTTTTAATTCTTCCAATTTATTATAATATTCGGTTATTTCTTCTTCAAGCTCATTGCTTATTCCAAGTTCTTTTTGGATTAATTTAAGCTGTTGTTTTAAAAGATGCTCTCTATTGGCTTCTTGGACTTGTTCCATTACTTTTTTGTTTAATTCGTTTTTAAGTTTGATCGATTCAATGTCTTCTAAAATAAAGTGAATAAGTTTTATCAATCTTTCTTTTGAATTTGTTTCTTTAAAAAGTTCGTATCCTTTTTCTACCGGAAGTTTAAGAGAGCTTGCGATAATATCAACAATTCTATCTGGATCCGAATTTGAATCTATTATTTTTATAAAATCTTTCGGGAAAAAAGGATTAAGCTCGCTTAAAGTTATTATATGCTCTTTTAACGTTTCAAGAAGAGCTTTTATCTCTTTTTCATCTTCTATTTGGCTTTCAATTTTATCTACCAATGCAATAGTAGGGTTTTTGTCTTCGATTTGCAAAATTTTTCCTCTGATTAAACCTTGGAAAAGTATTTTGATTCTGCCTTCTGGCAAGCTTACTTTTCTTATTATTGTTCCGATTGTTCCGTATGTATTGATTTCGTCTTTAATTGAAATAAATATTAAAGAATGATCGTTTATTGCTTTTTGAGCGGCTAAAATATCTTCTTTTTTTTCAAGAAAAATAGGTATTATCATAAAAGGATAAATAAGCTCTTTTTCTACCAAAACGGGAATTTTAGCCGGTAATTTTTCATAATTTTCCAAAATCATTTTTCTCCTTACCAATAGAATAATTTTTTATACCAAGGGACATAAGGCGCAATGGAATTATTAGGAATTTTAGGTTTAAAATTTTTGGTTGCGTTTTTATAGTTTAATTTTTTGTAAAGTTTATAAATTTTAACATTTAAATATTGATTTGTCAATAATGCTTTTATATAAATTGTATTAACCTCAGGCAAAAAAGTTGAGTTTGGAAAAGTAGCTTTATATTTTTTACATTCATTTATCAAATCAAGCAGTGCTTTTTGGTTTGTATAAGCATGATCGTATTTAAAAAAATCCATTTTAATTTTTTGATATTCGCACCAAGGAATTTCTTCGCTTGAAGCAAATCGTTTTTCATATTGATTCAAATAAAATTTTGCAAGATCGTATTCTTTATTTTGCAAATGAGCTAAATACAAAGCCAATAAATCGCTTTTTATATAAACGGAAGCTGGAAAATCGGCTTCGAGGCTCATAAAATCATTATCGGCTCTATCCAAATTTGCATTATTGATATCTTTTTTTATTTGTATGTGGTTTATAAGAGAGGTTTGATAATCTCTGCTAACGGATGGATTTTTACTACAACCGGTTATAATCAATATGCCGATTATCGGCAGAATTAATTTTTTAATCATTTATTTTCCTTAATTCCTCTTCTATTTTTGAGAGTTTGTTTTTTGCTTCGTTTAATTCTTTTTTTGTCTGTTCGACTATATTTTGGGGCGCTTTTTCCAAAAAGTTTTTATTTTTCAGTTTGTTTTCGAATTTTAAAATTTCTTTTTGCATTTTTTCTTTTTGTTTATTTAATCTTTGGATGATAGGTTTAATGTCTATATCTTTTTTACTTACCATTGTTTCGAGATTGTCGCTTATATCTTTAATTGCATTTTCAATCGGTTTTTTTATAAATTCAATATCCTCGATTTTTGCAAGTTTTTTTATATATTCTTTTGCCATTTCGGGTAATTTTGCCAAAACATATGCTTTTTTGAAATTACTTTGAGTTAGGGCTTTTATTCTTCTTATGGATATAATCGCTTCGATAATCAAATCGAAATCGGTAGGTTTTTTTAATTCTCTTGTTTTAGGAAAATTTTTCAGCATTATTGTGTTTTTTTCTATATCTTGATTTTTACTTAATTCCTGATATAAAAATTCCGTTAAAAAAGGCATAAACGGATGAAGCAGTTTTAAAGATTCTTTAAATATGCTGCCAAGTTCGTTAATGCTTTCTTTGCTGACTTTGCTAAGTTCTATTCCCCAATCGCAAAAATCGTTCCATAAATATCGATAAAGCGTCATTGCTGCGTCGTTAAATCTATATTCGTCCAGTTCATTTCTAACGTTTTTAACCGCTTCGTTGAATTTATAATACATCCACTTTCCAAGTTCGGTTTTAATTTCCGTATTTTCCAAATCTTCAAAAAACTCTTTATGCATTTTCAAAAATCTGGCGGCGTTATATAATTTGTTGGTAAAATTTCTGCTTTCAATCATTTTGTTTTCGGAAAGTTTAATATCTCTCCCTTGAACAGCTAATATAGCTAATGTAAATCTCATTATATCAGCAGAATATTTTTCAATCATTTCAAGAGGATCAATAACATTTCCTTTGGATTTGGACATTTTTTGACCGTGTTCGTCTCTAACAAGGGCATGTAGATAAACATCTCTAAACGGCACTTCTTTTAAAAAATGAACTCCCATCATCATCATTCTTGCAACCCAGAAAAAAAGAATGTCAAATCCTGTAATAAGCAAGTTATTAGGATAAAATCTTTTTAAATCGACTTCGTTCCATTTAATCCCTTTTCCCCATTTGCCGTTTTCCCATCCGAGCGTGGAAAAAGGCCATAAGGCTGAGCTGAACCAAGTATCAAGCACATCCGGATCTTGAAAGAAATTTTTGGAATGGCATTTAGGACATTCGCTTGGTTCTTCAACGCTTGCCCATTCATTTCCGCAATTCTGACAGTAATAAACTGGTATTTGATGCCCCCACCAAAGCTGACGGCTTATGCACCAATCTCTCAGTTCCCTCATCCATGCGTCGTAATTGTTTTTCCACTGAGCCGGGTGAAATTTCACTTCGCCTTTGTTTGCCGCTTCGATAGCTTCTTTTGCCGTTTCTTTTTTTAAAAACCACTGGGTTGAAACATAAGGTTCTATTATGTTTTTGCATCTGTAACAATGTCCTATTTGATGGGTGTGCTCTTCAATTTTTTCAATAAATCCTTCGTTTTTAAGTTTTTCAATTATTGCTTCTCTTGCTTCAAGTCTGTCAAGCCCCGCGAATTCCCCTGCATTTTCATTTAATATGCCTTTTTCGTCAAAAACCTTAATTAAATCCAAATTATGCCTAATTCCCACTTCATAATCATTCGGATCGTGTGCGGGGGTTACTTTAACCGCTCCTGTTCCAAACTCCATATCTACATACTCGTCTGCAATAATAGGTATTTCCCTTTTAGTTAAAGGTAATCTTACTTTTTTACCGATTAAATGTTTGTATCTTTCATCTTTCGGATTTACCATAACGGCAGTGTCTCCGAAATATGTTTCCGGTCTTGTAGTGGCGACGGTTATATATTCGTTACTATCAAGTATAGGATATTTTATATAAACCAATTTTCCCTTATGTGTTTCGTATTCAACTTCTATATCGCTGAGTGCCCCGTCTTTCGGGCACCAGTTGACCATATAGTTTCCTTTTACAATAAGTCCTTCGTCATAAAGTTTTTTAAACGCTACTCTTACGGCTCTTTGCAGTCCTTCATCCATTGTGAATCTTTCTCTGCTCCAAGCGGGGCTTGCTCCAAGCCTTCTTAGCTGTTTGGTAATTGTCCCGCCGCTGTATTCTTTCCATTCCCAAACTCTTTTTAAAAATTTTTCTCTTCCTATTTCCTCTTTTGTTTTACCTTCCGCCAAAATCTGTTTTTCTACGACGTTTTGCGTTGCAATTCCAGCATGATCGGTCCCTGGTTGCCAAAGCGTTGCATATCCGTCCATTCTTTTGTATCTTACGATTATATCTTGAAGGGTAAAAGTAAGGGCGTGGCCTATATGCAAACTTCCGGTTACATTAGGGGGTGGCATCATAATGCAAAAATTTTTTTCTTTCTCGTAATCCACTTCAAAAAATCCGTTGTTTTCCCATATTTCATAGGTGGATTTTTCAAATTCTTTCGGATTGTATTCTCTCACTTTTATCCTTTTTTGACGTAATTATACTATAATTATGAAAAGCATTTTTAAAAAGGAATTTTATGAAATTTAAAGTTGTGTATTCGATTTTGGGATTTGAAGATGAAAAAGAATATGTTTTAGAACAAATTGACGATATGTTTTATAAACTTAAAGGCAAAAACGTGGAGTTTACTTTAATTAATCCTTTTACCATAAGAAAAGATTACGATTTTGAAGTTGATGAAAAATTCGCCGAGAATTTGAATTTGGAAAAAGGAAACATACTAGTATTGAATATATTGACGCTTCAAAATCCTTTTTTAGAAACTACTGTTAATTTTGCAGCCCCTGTTATTTTAAATCTTAAAGACAAATTGATGGCTCAGGTGGTTTTAGATAAATATAATTATTCTTTGGCAAAACCTCTCAAAGATTTTATAAAGGATAATAATGAAAATTAGCATTATAGGTTACGGAGCTATGGCAAAAGCCATTCTTTACGGAATGGAAAATGGAAAATGGGAAATGGAAAATATTGAAGTTGTTGGAAGAAATATTGAAAAATTAAAGAAAATTGAAAAAGAATTTAATATAAAAACAAGTTTCATTGACAAATATGATATCACCGGTAAAATTGTTATTTTAGCCATAAAACCGTATGCTTTGCAAGAAGTTTCAATGAGAATAAAAGGCGAAGCGGATATTTTAATTTCAATATTAGCAGGAAAAAATTTAACCAAACTTAAAAAATATATAAAAGCTAAATCATATATAAGAGCAATGCCGAATATCGCCGCTAAATATCAAGCGTCAACGACCGCAATTACCGGTGATGAGAAAGCAAAAGAAAAAGCTTTTGAAATATTAAGTAAAATAGGAGATGTCTTTTGGGTTGATAATGATGATGAAATTGATATGGCAACCGCAATTATAGGAAGCGCACCGGCTTTTTTGGCTATAATAGCGGAAGCAATTAGCGATGGAGGTGTTTATATTGGTCTTAAAAGAAATGTAAGCGAAAAATTAACAAGAGGTCTTTTTAAAAGTTTTGCAGCTATAAAAGAAGATTTTCCTCAAATAAAAAATTTGGTTATGTCTCCAAGAGGTACTACTGCCGAAGGTATTAAAATACTTGAAAATGGAGGATTGAGAGGAATAATAATGAAAGGTATTATAAACACATATGAAAAATCCAAAAAAGTATAAGGCTTTTACGCTAATGGAAATATTGGTTTCTTTGATAATAATAGGAATCGTTGCGACAACTTTGCCTTTAATGCTTCAAACTGGAGTTAAAACAGCTAAAAATTCGGCTATGGAAGAAGTGTTTTTTCAGGAATTCTCTTTGCTTCAACTTATAAATACAATGTATTTTGATGAAAACAATACTGTGGGAGATAATTACTATAAAGATTTAAACGCCACCGGAGGTGATAGTGAATTATATATAGAAAAAAATGCAAGTGCTGGGATATATGTGGGAAATTACAATAGAATAGGAAAATTTCAACTGAATAACAATATTTTAAGAAGCGGAACCAATGCTACCGTTAGTAAAATAGGCCCTGATTTAGGTGAAAACGATTCTTCGAAATATGATGATGTAGATGATTTTAACGGATATGAAGATAATGTATCTACTTCTTTTGGAATAATTCCTCTTAAAGTGAGCGTTGCATATATTTCGGATGAAGCCAATTATTCTTCCGATAATATCACTTTTGATATGAATTATTCGAATAAAGCTAATTTTACCAATATCAAGCTTATTACCGTTTGGGCGCACGTCAATAATATGGATATTAATTTATCTTATCCATCTATGAATATAGGTGCAAGTAAATTTTTATCATTAGAAGAGATTGAGCGATGAAAAAAGCGTTTACTTTAATCGAACTTATTGTTGTATTGATAATCATGGGCATACTGGCAACAATAGCTACGGAAATTTTATTGAAAGTTTATCAAAATTACACTATTACCAGAGCAAGAAACGCGCTTGTTTTCAAAACTGATTTGATAATAAACGAAATTGCTTCCAAACTTCAAAATAGAATACCGAATAGTGTAATTGCAACGGAATGTAACGTAACTGATAATGAGTGTATAAAAGGTAATGTTTTAGGATTTATTTCCATTCAAAATTTAACGAAAAATAATGCTAATAAATATCCGATAATTGAATGGTTAAGTAAAGATATTTATTCTAAAAGGGGAGAATGGAATTCTCAGTTAAAAAGAGTAGTTCCCGGATGGAGTGGTTTTGTTGATTTAAAAAGAACTCAAATTAATTCGGGAGATAACAATTACACGATTATTATTCCCGATTCTAATATGAGTATCGTTCAAGAAATTGACGGAAATTGGACTGAAAGTTGGGGAATATCTGGATATCAGAATGTATTTGATAATAATCTGAGTGTTCTTATTTTCAGTGGGGCAGACGGAAGAGGAGCTTTTAACGATATTAACCATTCTTACGGATGGTATGAAACACTATATCCTACCAATAAAGCGCAAAAAATATTTAAAATTTATAAAAATTCTGATGATAATATTACGGTAACAGCTATTGATGATTCTAATAATACAACTGTATATGAGGGATTTTATATTGTAAATACTGCTATGGCAATAGTGCCTGTATATGATAAAAATTATAGTGATTATAATTTAACTTTTGTTCAAAATTATTATCCTTGGAAAGATCAAAATTTTACTGACGGAAACAAATCTCTTTTGGCAACACATGTAACTGAATTTAAATTTAAAGAACAAAATTCGCTTTTGAGGATATATTTATGTATTCAAGATCCCGATGTTAAAATAAATGATAATTCTTATTTGACAATTTGTAAAGAAAAGGTTGTATTTTGAAAAAAGGATTTTCGCTATTACTTAGCATAATATTTATGATTATAATGGCATTTATAGGTGTAATGATTATGGAATTTAATGCATCAAGTTCGAAGCATGCAACGGAGAGTTTTTTGGATACAAAAGCCAATTTAGCTTTAAGAAGTGCTACTGAATATGCAATTTTAGCCATTCAAGGTCATAATTTCAATAATGGTAATTTATATAAAATAAATATATCTTATCCTCTCTTCGATGCAAATGTTACAATTCATTATTTTTTGACAAATTGTTTGGTAGGAGATAAGAATTGTTCGAAAATTGAGACGAAAGATACAAACGGTAGTGTTTTGATTTATACGACGGTAACGTCAAAAAACAGTAATTTTCATATAAGAAAAGTAAAAATGACTTTACAAAATCCTTAAAGTTATATAGAATTCTGAAAAAAAGGAGTCCCATGAATATAACAGTTGTAGGTAGAAATGTCGAATTAACAGATGCAATGAAATCTCATATTGAAAAAGTTGTGGAAGAAGTGGAAAAATATAATTTAAATATACATTTTGCTAATGTAATAATTGAAAAAGACAAAAGAGATTTCTTTACAGCAGAAATAGTTATGAATATTCCTTCAAAAGGAACGGTTGTAGTTCATTATAAAGATAAAGATATGTATGCGGCGCTTGATAAAGCAAAAGACAAGCTTGAAAAACTTTTAAGAAGATATCATGATAAAATAACGGATTACAAACAAGAAAAACTTGAAGAATTGATTGTGGAAAATGAAGAGGATGAAATAGTTGAAATGCCTCTTGATATTGAAAAGCCTTTAAGTATAGACGAAGCAATTGAAGAATTTAAAAAATCAGGGCTTTATTTTATGGTATTTAAAGATACTCATGGAGAAAAAAGGGTTATTTACAGACGCAAAGACGGCAAACTTGGATTATATTGATGAATTTTGATAAAATTCCAAACTCAAAATATATTAAAGGAGAAAATTTATGAAAAGAACGTATCAACCGAGTAAAATCAGAAGAAAAAGAACACACGGGTTTAGAGCGAGACTAAAAACTAAAAACGGAAGAAAAGTTCTCGCAAGAAGAAGAGCAAAAGGTAGAAAAAGATTAGCGGTTTAAATGCAAAAGAGATAAAAAAAATATACGAAAGAGGAAAAAAAATTAGAGTAAATTATTTTAATGTTTTTTTTCTTTCCTCTGATGAACTTAAATATTCCGTTGTCGTATCAAAAAAAATTTCGAAAAAAGCAGTAGTTAGAAACAAAATAAAAAGACGTATCAGATATATTTGTCAAAAATTATTAAATTCGGGTCAATATATATTTTTGGTAAAAACGGATGTATCCGAAACGGATTTTAAAAAATTGGAAAATGATTTTAAAAAAATTATTCAAAAAAACGGTTAAGTTTTATCAATATTTTATTAGCCCGCTATTGGGAAATAATTGCAGATATTATCCAAGTTGCAGCGAATATGCATTGTGGGAAATTGAATGTGATAATGTTTTTATGGCATTGTTTAAATCTTTGGTAAGAATTTTAAGGTGTAATCAATTATTTAAAGGTGGGATAGATTATCCTATAATAAAACGGAAAATAAAGCCATTTTTCGGGATAAAAAAAGAAATCGTTTTTTGGCTGATACCGGTAGGGAAAAACAAATATTTAGTAATAAAGGCTCATAATGAATAATTCAGGACAAATGAAAAGAATAATTATCGCTACTGTCATATCGTTTTTGTTTTTTATAGCTTATGACTATTTTGTGTTGCAGCCTCAGTCAAAAAAAGAGATGACAAAAAAACAAAACACTACTATGACCGAGGTAAAACAGAATGCGAATAAAACGTTGAAAAGTGTTTCCGTAATAAAAACGAAAGATGTTTTAATTATAAATTCAAAAAAATATACAGCAAAAATAGATCAATTTGGTAGAATAAGTGAATTTATTCTTAAACAAAAAAAATTTAACGAAAAAAATAAAAAATTAGATTTAATATCGAATAAACTTCCAAAACCTCTGGAAATAAGATTCAAAAATCCGAAGCTTAATTCATTGGCTTTTAAAGTGCCCGTTAAAATAAACATTAAGTATTTAAATATTGAAAACAAACCTAAAACGGTTATTTTAACCCGAAATTTAAACGGTTTAAAGATTAAAAAAATCATTAAGTTTTATCCTAACGGCAGATATGACGTAAAAATAATTTTATCAAAAAAAGTTAAATATTTTATCTCTCCCGGATATAGACCTGATGTTGCCGTCGATAGATTGACAATACACGGGGCGTTAATTAAAAAATCAGATGGGACATTGGAAATTATCAAAGACGACGATGCCGAAAATAAAACATACAATAAAGCAATTATAGCGGCAGGGTTTGATAGATATTACACAACGTTGTTTTTTGCTAAGAAACCTTTTAAAGTAATAGTTACCCCCGATGAAAACAATAATCCCGTTTTATTTGTCGAATCGAATTCAAATCTCGATTTAACAGGATATATTGGTCCTAAATATGTAGATACTCTTGCTTCTATAAATAAAAATTTAATTGATGTTGTTCAATATGGTGTTGGAACATTCTTTGCTAAAAATCTCTTTTTGCTTTTGGATTTTTTGCATAAACTTGTAGGGAATTGGGGAATTGCGATTATTTTCTTGGTTATTATAGTTAGGCTTGTTTTATTCCCTCTTACATTTAAGGGAATGGTTAGTATGTATAAATTAAAAGAGCTTGCACCTAAAATGAAGGAATTACAATTAAAATACAAAAAAGATCCTCAAAAACTTCAAGCAAATATGATGAAACTTTACAAAGAACACGGTGCAAATCCGCTTGGAGGATGTTTGCCTTTGGTTTTGCAAATACCCGTTTTTTACGGAATTTATAAGCTTTTGCTTTATTCAATTGAGCTTAAAGGGGCGCATTTTCTTTGGCTTAAAGATTTGAGTGTAATGGATCCGTATTTTATATTGCCTGTTTTAATGGGTGTTTCTATGTATTTACATCAAAGACTTACGCCGACTAATTTTCAGGATAAAATGCAAGAGAAAATATTTAAATTTTTACCTTTGATTTTTACGTTTATGATGGCAAGTTTTCCTGCCGGGCTTGTTTTGTATTGGACAACAAACAATATTCTATCTATCTTACAGCAGTTAATTATAAATAAAATTATGGAATCAAAAAAACATTTAAAGGTCAAAAGTTGAAAATAGAAGCCAAAACATTGGAAGAAGCTTATGAAAAAGCGGCTGAAACACTTCACTGTTCCGTTGCAGATATAGAAGCCGAAATCATTCAGTATCCTTCAAAAGGAGTATTCGGCTTATTTGCAAAATCCGCTATTATTAAAGTGGATGAATGTTTTGAAATTGAAAAATTAAAAGATTTAATTAAAGATGAATTAACTGTTCTTTTTGAAAAATCCTGTTTTAATATTGAAGTAAAAGAAGTTAGCAAATATAATGAAGATACCGTTTTTATTAAACTTGACGGGGAGGATGCAGCTCTTCTGATAGGAAGAGAAGGTTACAGATATAACGCTTTGAATTATATGTTATACAGTTGGCTTCATCAAAAATACGGCTTTAAAGTAAAGCTTGAAATTGCCGAATTTTTAAAAACCCAAGAAGAAAAGCTAAACGAATATATAGAATTTTTTATTAATGAAAAAATAGAGCCAAGAGGCTATGGCAGAACAAAAGCACTTAACGGCGTTTTATTATATATGGCGCTTGATATGCTAAGGGAAAAATTACCCGATAAATATATCGGCATAAAAGAAAGAAACGGAGAAAAATATATAATAATCGGGGATAAATATGAAAACAATAGCGGCAATAGCCACGCCTAAGGGTGTCGGTGCCATTTCAATTGTTAGAATATCCGGTGAAAACGTATTAGAAATTGCCAAAAAACTTATAAAAAAAGATATCAAGCCCAGAAACGCTACTCTTTGCAAACTTTATGATTTTAATAATGAACTGATTGATATAGCGCTTGTTCTTTATTTTAAAGCCCCTTTTTCTTTTACAGGTGAAGATGTTGTTGAATTTCAATGCCATGGCGGATATATAGTTTCAAAAATCGTGCTTGAAACATTATATAAATACGGTGCTTATCCCGCTGCGCCGGGAGAGTTTTCCAAAAGAGCTTTTTTAAACGGTAAAATAGACGCTTCGCAAGCGGAAGCGATAGCAAAACTTATCGAAACTCGCTCTCGTGAAGGTGCAAAACTTCTATCAAAACAACTTGAAGGAGATCTTTCATTCTTTGTCGAGGATATTAGAAACAAATTAATTGAACTGATGGCTTATAGCGAAGTTTTTATCGATTATGCCGAAGAAGATTTGCCTCGGAGTTTGGAAAAAGAAATTTATTCGAAAATCAATTCTTTAAAAGATATTTTGACTAAAACACTCGAAGCATCCAAAAGAAGAGAAGGAATGTTAAAAGGATACAAGGTTTCAATCATTGGAAAACCCAATGTTGGCAAAAGTTCTATCCTTAACGCACTTTTGAATTTCAATAGAGCAATTGTAAGTGATATAGCGGGAACCACGAGGGATACTATCGAAGAAGATATTCAAATAGGCTCACATCTGATAAAAATAGTAGATACTGCGGGAATAAGAAAAGCAAAAGACGAAATTGAAAAAATAGGGGTTAAAAGAAG
>JALVTJ010000051.1 GCA_027036005.1 Nautiliaceae bacterium | reverse complement strand
CAATGATTACGGCTTACGATGCGCTTTTTGCAAAAATTTTCGATGAAATTGCGGATATTATTCTGGTAGGGGATAGTTTGAATATGTCTTTTTTCGGTGAAACCGATACATTGAGCGCCACGATGGATCAGATGATTTATCATACAAAGGCGGTTTGTAATGGAGCAAAAAGAGCTTATATTGTTTTTGATATGCCTTTTGGATCTTTCAATACACCTGAAAACGCTCTAAAAAACGCCATAAGAGTTTATAAGGAAACAAAAGCTGATGCTATAAAACTTGAAGGAGGAGAAGAAAAAGCAGAAATTATAAAACTTTTAAGTGATAACGGCATAGCTGTTGTCGGACATATAGGTCTTATGCCGCAATTTTCCAGAAGTGAAGGGGGATATAAAGTAAAAGGCAAAGATGAAAATTCAAAAGAAAAACTGCTTCGCGATGCAAAGGCCGTAGAGAAAGCCGGTGCCGTTATGCTTGTAATCGAAGGAGTAAAAGAAGAGGTGGCAAAGGAAATAACTGAAAATTTGTCTATTCCTACCATAGGCATAGGAGCCGGAAGACACACAACCGGTCAGGTTTTGGTATGGTCCGATATGCTTGGATTTTTTGATGAATTTAAACCTAAATTCGTCAGACGTTATTTAAACGGAGCCGAGCTTGTAAAAAAAGCCGTCGAGCAATATAAAGATGATATAATTAACGGAAAGTTTCCTGATGAAAAGGAGATATATTAATGCTCGTTTACGAAAAATTTATATTGGAAAAATAGATTTTAAGGAATTTAAGTGAGAATTGTCGAAATTGAAAAAGTAAGTTTTGAAGAAGGATTTGAAAAATCCCTAAGGCCCAGTAATTTAGATGAATATATAGGTCAGGAGCAGATTAAGAAAAATTTGAGGGTTTTTATCGAGGCTGCAAAAAAAAGAGGAGAGGGGCTTGATCATATGCTTTTTTTTGGTCCTCCCGGGCTTGGGAAAACGACATTAGCAAATATTATTTCAAACGAAATGAATTCGAATATAAAAACAATTTCAGCTCCTATGCTTGAAAAAAGCGGTGATTTGGCAGCGATTTTAACAAATCTGGAAGTTGGAGATATTCTTTTTATCGATGAAATACATCGCTTGAAAGCCAGTATAGAAGAAGTATTATATTCCGCAATGGAAGATTTTAGACTTGATATCGTAATAGGAAGCGGACCCGCCGCACAGACAATAAAACTTGATATTGCCAAATTTACACTTATAGGAGCTACAACTCGTGCAGGAATGTTAAGCAATCCTTTAAGGGATAGGTTCGGTATGAGTTTCAGACTTAATTTTTATAATGAAGAAGAACTCGGGATTATAATCAACCTTGCAAGTAAAAAATTAGGATATAATATTGAAGAAAAAGCGTCGAACGAAATAGCTAAGCGTTCGCGAGGAACTCCAAGAATTGCGCTTAGACTGCTTAAAAGAGTGAGGGATTTTGCAGAAGTGGAAAATCAAAAAACAATAACCCAAAAAATCGCAAAATACGCACTTGACGAACTTGGCATAAACGAACATGGTTTTGACGAACTCGATATAAGATTTTTATCTCTTCTTGCAAATGCGAAAAAACCGTTGGGTCTCTCAACTATTGCGGCGGCTTTGAGCGAGGATGAAGGAACGATTGAAGAAGTGATAGAGCCGTTTTTAATAGCCAACGGTTTTATAGAAAAAACACCCAAAGGCAGACTTGCCACGAGAAAAAGTTATGAAGTATTAAATTTAACGGTTGGAAGTCTTTTTTAAGGAGTTGAATTGAGAATTAATTTTTTGGCGATTTTGGCGATTTTGGTAGGATATTTTGTATATCTGACATATCAACCTTATTTATTCGATATATTAATTGCTACACTTATGGCTTTGGCGTTTGCTAGAATTAATGTTTTGCTTTATAAATATATAAAAAACAGATATTTAATCGTAGGAATAAATACATTTGTTTTGGCTGTTTTGTTTTTCGGGCCGTTTATTTATTTTGTTATAGAAATAGGTAAATATATAACTCATTTCGATCCTCATATAATTAAAATTATTACAATTAAGGCACAAAAATTATTAACATATCTTCCCGATTTTGCAGCCGAAAAAATAAAATCATATCTTCAACCTGAAAAAATTACGGAAATATATAACAATATTTTGCCTGTAATAGGAAATTTAACCGCAAAAAGCGCTTTTTTTGTAAAAGACGCTTTTTTAATAGTAGTGTTTTTTTTCTTTGCCATTTTATACGGCGAAAAGATTACGATTTTTCTAAAAAAAATCATTCCTTTACCTGAAAATCAGCTTAAACTTTTGTTTTTTAATATAAGTGAAGTGATGAGTGTTGTTTTGTCATCAACAATTATAACTGCACTTTTGGAAGGCGTGTTGTTTGGTTTTATTGTTAGTTTTTACGGGCTTGATTTTTTCTTTTTTAGCATAATGTATGCCTTTTCTTCGTTAATACCTATTGTAGGCGGAATAATGATGTGGGGGCCTGTAAGTTTATATTTATATTCCATAGGGAATACAAAAGGTGCGATTGTTGTTGCAATTTATTCTATAATTGTAATTTCAATTATTGCGGATACATTTGTCAAACCATTAATTATTGCAATAATTAAAAAAACATTCGATTCCGAAATAGAAATAAATTCTCTTTTAATCTTCTTTTCAATAGTTGCTGGATTGTCTTCTTTCGGATTATGGGGAATTATTATAGGTCCTGCCGTTACCACATTATTTATTTCCATTTTAAAGTTTTATGAAGATTATAAAGAAAATTAAGTTAATTTAACTAAACTTTTTTAATTTTTTTTGTTAAAATGCTTGACAAATAAATGATAAAATTGTATAATTCTACTGGCAAATAAAAATAAAGAGTGCTAACTATGAAAAAAAAAGTTGAGTTTGTGCTTGATGAATTAATTAAATGTTATATAAAAAGAAAAGAACCTATAAGCTCATCATTACTTAAAGAGTTAGCACATTTGAATATTTCGCCCTCAACAATAAGAGGTTATTTTCAAAATCTCGAAAAAGAGGGGCTTATACAAAAAGAACATATAAGCAGCGGTTCGTATCCAAGTGTAAAGGCCATGGAATTTTTTTGGAAAAAACAAATTCCTGAAAACATTTCGATAACGGATATGGAAATATTAAAAGAAAAATGTGAAGATTTTGAAATTTTTGCTTTTATAAAGATTTTTGAAAACCAATTGTTAAATGAAGTTTATAATCTTAATAATAAATTTATAATTTTGGAATTTGAAAATGATGAGGCTGTTATAAGATTTGATCCTTTGATTTATGATTTTTTAAAATCATTAACCAAAATGTATGTGAAAGATTTGAATTTATTGTTTAAAAAATACAAACTTCGAGAGCTTTTAAAAAAAGTGAAGAATTTTCAAAAAAACATTATGTTGAATGAAAATTTATTATATAATAAATTCAATAATATTGATTTAAAACAATTAAATCAAGTTGATAATATAAAAATTGATTATGGGAATAAAATTTTAGTTAAAAAATATTCCGTAAGAAATTATCAAAAAGAATTCGAAATTTTTATAATAGGAGATATATATACGGATTTTATATCCCTGTTTGAATTTATGAAAGGAGGGAAAAATGAGTAAAAAACACCATAAAAATGAGAATGTTGAAAATAACAAAAAATCAAACGAAAAACATTTGAATAATAAAACTGAGCAAGAAAATTCCAATATAAATAAACTTCAAAAAGAAAATGAGGAATTAAAAAATAAACTTGACGAAGCTCTTAGAGCTTATGCAAAATGCGAAAATGATAAAAAAATAATCAAAAAAGAAGCGGATGCTTTGGTTGATTATGCATATGAGAGATTTGCAAAAGATCTGCTTCCAGTTGTCGATACTTTGGAACTTGCAATTGCTCATGCAAAAGAACTTGAAAATAAAGAAGAAGCATTTGACAAGCTTATGGAAGGAGTTGAGCTAACTCTTAAAAAAATGCTCGATACTTTTAAAAATCACGGTATCGAGCCAGTTGAACATAATGAATTTAATCCTGAATTGCATCAGGCAATTCAGCATGTTCAAAGCGATGAGCATGAAGAAGGTGCGATAGTGGATATATATCAAAAAGGATATAAGCTTAAAAATAAACTTATAAGACCTTCAATGGTTACAATAAATAAAAAAAATAATTAATTTAAGGAGGATATAATGGGAAGAGTTATAGGAATAGATTTGGGAACAACTAACAGTGCAATGGCTTATTATGACGGAAAAGATGCGAAAATTATTGCAAACAAAGAAGGGAAAAACACAACGCCTTCCGTAGTGGCTTTTACCGATAAGGGCGTTTTGGTCGGTGAACCGGCAAAAAGACAAGCTATTACAAATCCTGAGAGGACGATTTATTCTGTAAAAAGAATTATGGGTATGATGTGCTCAGAGCCAAAAGCAGAGGAAGCCAAAAAACACGTTCAATATAAAATTGTCGACAAAAACGGAGCTTGTGCCGTTGAGGTTGACGGGAAAGTTTATACTCCGCAAGAAATTTCCGCAAAAATTTTACAAAAATTAAAAAACGATGCGGAAGAATTTTTCGGAGAAGAAGTAACTGATGCTGTAATTACTGTGCCGGCTTATTTTAACGATGCGCAAAGAAAAGCGACACAAGAAGCGGGGAAAATTGCAGGATTGAATGTTTTGAGAATTATCAACGAACCCACAGCAGCGGCTTTGGCATACGGACTTGACAAAAAAGGCGAAGAAAAAATATTGGTATACGACCTTGGAGGAGGAACATTTGACGTAACGGTTCTTGAAATAGGAGAGGGAACATTCCAGGTTTTATCTACCGATGGTAATGCATTCCTTGGAGGAGACGATTTCGATCAAAGAATTATGGAATGGCTAATAGAAGAATTTAAATCAGAAATAGGTATTGATTTAAGCAATGACAAAATGGCTCTTCAAAGATTAAAAGATGCTGCTGAACAAGCCAAAAAAGAGCTTTCAACAAAAGAAGAGACCGAAATCAATTTACCGTTTATCACAGCTGATCAGACAGGACCGAAACATTTGGTTAAAAAACTTACAAGAGCAAAATTTGAAGCGATGATTGACGATCTGTTGCAAGAAACATTGACTCATATTGATACGGCTTTGAATGATGCTGGACTTAGCAAAAACGAAATAAATGAGATTGTAATGGTTGGTGGTTCGACAAGAATTCCGAAAGTTCAGCAACTTGTGAGTGAATATTTTAACGGTAAAAAATTAAATAAATCCGTCAATCCTGATGAAGTGGTTGCGCTTGGTGCCGCTATTCAAGCGGGAGTTTTAAGGGGAGAAGTAAAAGATGTCTTATTACTTGACGTTACGCCTTTAAGTCTTGGAATTGAAACGCTTGGCGGAGTAATGACAAAAATAATAGAAAAAGGAACAACAATTCCGGTTAGAAAATCACAAGTATTTTCAACAGCAGAGGATAATCAAACGGCTGTTACTATTCATGTATTGCAAGGTGAAGCCGAACTTGCAAAAGACAATAAGTCATTGGGTCAATTTAATCTTGAAGGAATTAGACCGGCGCCAAGAGGAGTTCCTCAAATTGAAGTAACATTTGATATCGATGCGAATGGTATTTTGAATGTAAGTGCAAAAGATAAAGATACTGGTAAAGAGCAAAAAATTACAATTACTGGAAGTTCTACTTTAAGTGAAGAAGAAATTCAAAAAATGATAAGAGAAGCGGAAGAAGCAAATAAAAAAGAAAAAGCGAGAATCGAAGCGATTAAAGCCAGAAACGAATTGGATGCCGTTGTTTATCAAGCTGAGAAATTTATCAAAGACAACAAAGATAAACTCGGTGATGTAAGCGCCCTTGAAGCTAAGATTAAAGAGGCAAAAGAATTAATAGAAGCACAAAGCGAAGATAAAGCCAAAATTGACGCTTTAAAAACAGATATTAATACCGAGTTTCAAAAAGTAGCTCAAAATATGGCTCAAGCCGGTGGAGCACAAGGCGGGGCACAACAAAATCAAGGACAACAAAACAAAGGCGGCGATGACGATGTTATCGATGCGGAGGTAGAATAATCTACTTCGCATCTTTTTATTTAAAAATAAGTGTTTGACACTTAATAATAAAACTAATTAAAAAACTTATTTTCCCAGTCATTTCCATCTCTTTTCCTTCTCTTTTCCATATAAATTAATGTCATATCTATTTTGCGGATTGTATTATTATTGTATTTGAAATTCTTTAATCGATAAAGTATTGTTTTTATCAAATAAACTAACTCTCCATTTTCCTTTGTAATAACTGCCTCTAATATTAATATATGAAAAAGTTCTCCATCTGTAACCTTTATATATCGGTAATTTTATATCGGCATACAAATTCCATTTATTATTTGCATATTTTTCCCATATAAAATCGATAGTTTTGTTACTTTCAATATTTTTGAAATATGCAAAAGCGTAAACTTTTTTATCTTTAACTTTAAATTTTGAAGTTATATTGATCGGAATATGATTTTTTACATTTTTGCATGTTACAAATTCTTTAAGTTTATAGGAAAAAGAAAAGGTAATCAAAATAAAAATCAAAAGTTTTTTCATTCTAAACCTCCAATATTACGCTAACAGGACCATCATTAACAATATCAACTTTCATATTAGCCCCGAAAATCCCCTTTTTTGTAGGTAAAATTTTATTTAATTTTTCAAACATTTTATTATACATTATTTTGGCTTCCTTAGGGGGCATTGAATTTTGAAAATTAGGCCTTGTGCCTTTTTTTGTAATAGCGGGGATAGTGAAATTGGGTATTAATAAGATTTCACCGTTGATATCAAGAAGAGATTTTGAAAATTTTTCATCGAAAAGTCTTATGTTTATGATTTTTTTGACCATTTTATCAAGTTTTTCTTCCGTATCTTCTTTTTCAAAACCGATCAATACACAAAGCCCATATTTTATTTCGTTTATTAGTCTCTCTTCAACTTTAACGTTCGCTTTACTCACTCTTTGTATTATAGCTTTCATTTACAAGCTCCGTTAAAAATTTTGCTGTTTTTTCCGAATCGTTTGGACATTCAACAACTTTATAGTTTTTTATTCCCAGCTCTTTTGCCAAATGAGCATATTCGATTTTTAATTCCAAATCTGTTTCGGAATTGTCTATCATAAATGAAATCGGATAAATTAAAATATTTTCGTTTTTGTAATTTTTAAGATATTCATGCAAATAAGGTTTTAACCATTCGCTAAATCCGAATCTGGATTGAAAAGCAAGAGAGATTGATTTAAACTGAGGCAAAAGTTTTTTTAAAATTTCGATATGTTCTTTCACTTGATTTTCGTATAAATCACCCTTTTTAATAAGTTTTTTTGGAATTCCATGAGCGGAGAAAATAAGATGCCATTTTTCTGGATTGTCAATGGAATTTAAAATATTTTCTTTTATTATTTCGTTAAATTTAGGATGTTTGTAAAAGGGTTTGATGATTTTTGCTTTTATTTTGTTTTCTTTAAGTTCGTCAAGCGAGCTTTCATAAGTAGTGAATGAATAATGAGGATAGAGGGGTAAGAATATGATTTCTTCGTTTTTGATTATATCTTTTAAATGCGGTTTTGTATATCTGAATGCATATTTTGTTTTTATGCCGCTTAGGTTTTCAATTTTTTTTGCAAGGCTTTGAGTAATTGCATAAATTCTGCTGCCGCCTATTTTTTCGTAATTTTTCCAGACCCTTTTGTATCTTAAATTGGAAATAAGAGGTGCTAAAAAATATTTTAATGGAGAGGAAATTATTCTTTTATCCATAAACATATTAAATAAAAATTCTTTAAGCTCTTTTTCGTTTCTTGCTCCGCCCATATTATGCAATATTATTTTCATAATTTTATATACTCCCTAATTTCTATGCCAAATCCTTTGAGAGCATTTAGCTCGTTTTTATGCGTAGAGAGGAGTTTTAATTTTTTTATTCTTAGTTTTTTTAAAATCTGTGCTCCTATTCCGAACTCTTTATTGTCATTTGAATTTGAATCGATAAAAATAATTGCGCCGTTGTTGTATTTTATATATTCAAGCGTTTTTTTATATTCTTTCATTTTTTCATCATCGAGCAAAAAATCGACATTTTTTGTAACTTTGTAAAATTTTATGTTTGAGGTTTCTTTGGGTCTGTTTGTAAGGGCGTAATGAATATTTCCAAGATGGTCTTTAAAAGTATATTTTTCAAAATTTACCCCGTCAAAAGAAATAATTTCCTTTTTAATAATTTCCACAAGACTTTCATATTGAAGCCTGTATTCTACTATATCGGAAATATATACGATATTAAGATCAAACTCTTTTGCAAATGCCGCCAGATCTTTTCTTCTGGCCATTGTCCCGTCTTCTTTCATTATCTCGCAAATTACTGCCACGGGATAGACGCCTGCAAGTTTGCATATATCAACACTTCCTTCGGTATGACCAGTTCTAACGAGCACCCCTCCTTCTTTGGCGATTAAAGGAAACATATGTCCCGGACGCACGAAATCGTCAGCTTTGCTTGTAGGAGAGCTTAGTTTTTTTATTGTCAAATCCCTCTCAAACGCACTGATTCCCGTTTTGCATTCTTTTGCATCCACACTTATTGTAAAAGCTGTTGAGAAACTCTCACTGTTTTGCGGCACCATCGGGCTTAATTCAAGTTTTTTTGCAATTTCTTTTGTCAAAGAAACGCATATAAGCCCTTTACCTTTACTCGCAAGAAAATTTACCTTTTTGGGTTCTGAAAACACCCCTGCATATACCAAATCGCCTTCGTTTTCTCTCTCTTCATCGTCTATCATTATGATTATTTTGCCGTTTTTTATATCATTTATCGCTCTTTTTACCCTATCAATCGAATTCATTAATCTCCTTTGAATATAATTTGGCCAAATTTATAAACATTCTAATTCCGTTCATCATTGCTTGGTATTGTATATAATTTCTATCTCCTTTGAAATGGTGTAGTTCGACTTTAAGTTCCTTTGGGTTGGCAACTCCGATATAAACCGTTCCTACCGGTTTATTTGGTGTTCCTCCGGTAGGTCCTGCAATTCCACTTACGGCTATGGCATAATCGGCTTTTGATATTTCCAATGCGCCAAGAAGCATTTCTTTAACCGTTTGCTCGCTTACGGCACCATATTTTTCGAGCGTGTATTCTTCAACTCCAAGCCATTCGTGTTTTATTCTGTTTGCGTATGTTACAACACTCCCTTCAAAACATTCACTTGCACCTGAATATTTCGTTAAAGTAGAGGCCAAAAGCCCTCCCGTGCAGCTTTCGGCAAACGTAATTTTTTTAGGGGGCAGTGTTTTTATTATATGCTCGAAAATATTTCCGAATATGCTAAACGGAATTGCTTGTAAAATTTCTTTTTTGATTTTTGTATTTAGCGGTTCTGTAAAAATTTCCACAAAGCCGCCTTCGTTTTCGATAATAGTGTAATTGATTTTTCTTGCTGAAAAAATAGGCTCTAAAAACATTTGTGCGCTTTCTTTATCAAAATTAAAGACATTTATTTTCTCAAACGAAGGGGAAATTATAAAAATTTCAGGCAATTTATTTTCAAGCAATATTACGTTAATTTCATAATTATTAATTTTAACCGAAAAACTGTTTTCGGAATATTTGGCTTTTTGTGGAACCAATAGATTTTCTTTGATAACGGGAGTCTGATTTGTCAGTGTTGAAATTATTCTCGTAACAAGAGGATAACTTTTTGTGTTTGTAATTATTAATGTATCCTCTTTCGGTTTAAAAGAGATATCAAATGTATTTATATATTTAATTGAATCGGCTTGAACGTATCTAAATAGTTCTTCTTTTAGAGCATTTTTAAATTTCCATTCTTTTCCTACAAATAAAATTTCCATTTTTACTCCTTTATGTTATAATTATTATAACCAAAAAGGAGTGAAAATGGATAAAAATTTAAAAAAACTTCCCGAATATTCTTTGTCAAAAGATAAAGTTTTCAAAAAAAACGGAAAACTTAAAGACAAATTTTATGAAAAAGAACTTTTAAAACTTCAAGTTGAACTTGTTAAATTACAAACATGGATTAAACAAAATAATAAAAAAATGCTTGTGTTGTTTGAAGGGATTGATACCGCTGGTAAAGACGGAACTATTAAAAGAATTTTGGAATATTTAAATCCAAGATTTGCAAGAAGCGTGGCTCTTGATAAGCCGAGCGACAGGGAAAAAAGCGAGTGGTATTTTCAAAGATACGTGCCTCATTTTCCGGCAGGCGGAGAGATGGTGTTTTTTAATAGAAGCTGGTATAACCGTGCAGGCGTTGAAATGGTCTTTGGATTTTGCACGAAAGAAGATTATTTGAGATTTTTAAGGCAGTGTCCCAGATTTGAAGAGCTTATTGTGGATGAGGGGATTAAATTTTTTAAATATTATCTTAATATTTCAAAAGAAGAGATGAAAAAAAGACTTGAAAAAAGAGAAAAAGACCCGCTTAAAAAATGGAAACTCTCAACTCTTGACTGGAAGAGTTACAAACATTACGATATGTATCAAAAATTAAAAGAAGATATGTTTGCTGCAACTTCAACGCCTTATGCTCCGTGGGTTGTAGTGGATGCCAATGATAAAAAAAGAGCCAGAATAAATGTGATCAGGGATATATTATCCCAGTTTGATTATGAGAATAAAGAAGAGGAATTTTTTGCGGATCCCAATATAGTGAAAATGATAAGCCATATAGAATAGAAGTGAAAAGTTAAAAATGAAAAATGACAAGTTGAGGTTTATATATTAATTAATACTTTTTTACTTTACATTTTACACTTTTAACTTATACTTTTGGTATAATACATCGCAAAAAAGGAAAACCTCCATGGATTATAAAGATACCCTTTTACTTCCCAAAACCACATTTCCGATGCGTGGAAATTTGCCTCAGAACGAACCTAAAAAATATAAAAAATGGTTTAGTGAAAATATATACGAAAGAATGAAACAAAACCGCAAAGGTAATGAACGATTCAATCTTCACGACGGACCTCCATATGCAAACGGACATATTCACATAGGGCATGCGTTAAATAAGATTTTAAAAGATATGATTAATAAATATTATTATTTTCAAGGATTTGATATTAGATATACTCCAGGCTGGGATTGCCATGGGCTACCGATAGAGCAGCAAGTTGAGAAAAAAATAGGAAGAGAAAAAAAAGAACAATTACCGAAAAATAAAATAAGAGAGCTTTGTCGTAAACATGCCGCTAAATTTATCGAAATTCAAAAAGAGGAATTTCAAAATTTAGGCGTTATAGGGGATTGGGGCAATCCATATATGACAATGGATTTTGAATTTGAAGCGAATATTTACAAAGCGTTAAGCGAAATAGCCAAAAAGGGGCTTTTGATTGAAAGAAGCAAACCGGTTTTTTGGTGTATGCATGATAAAACCGCACTTGCGGAAGCCGAGGTTGAATATGAAGAAAAGCAAGATTATTCGATTTATGTCGCTTTTGCTTTGAGTAAAGAATCAAATAAAGCACTTGGCACTAAACATGCAAAAATAATTATCTGGACGACTACTCCTTGGACACTTCCGGCAAATATGGGAATTGCTTTAAATCCTGATGAAAAATATGTTTTAACAAATGATAATTTTATTGTAGCGAAAGCGTTATATGAAAAATTAAAAGAAGAGGGGGTTATAAATGGCGATATTGCAAAAGAATTTGAAGCAAAAGAGCTTGAAGGTCTAAAAGCGATAAATCCTTTAAATAATAGAATGTCTGTTATTTTACTTGGCGAACACGTTACAATGGATGGAGGAAGTGGATGTGTGCATACGGCTCCGGGACATGGCGAGGAAGATTATAAAGTCTGGCTGAAATACGGATATGAAGAAATTATTCAACCGGTCGATAATGAAGGAAAATATTCTCAAATTATGGCCAATGATGCCCTTTTAGGTGAGCATTCGGATGAATTTGTAGGAATGCATATTTTTGATGCAAACGAAAAAATTTTGGAATTATTGGGTGAAAATTTAATTAAATCGACTAAATTCACTCATAGTTATCCTCATTGTTGGAGATGTCATAATCCTGTTATTTTCAGAGCCACAAAGCAGTTTTTTATTGCAATGGATAAAGAAATAGACGGCAATACATTAAGAAAAGAAGCTTTAAATGAAATAGAAAACGTAAAATTTACCCCCTCAACCGGTAAAAACAGACTAAAAGCAATGGTTAGCAATAGGCCTGATTGGTGTATTTCAAGACAAAGAGACTGGGGTGTTCCTATTGCGTTTTTTAGAAATAAAAACACGGGAGAGTTGCTTTTGGATGATGATATATTGGATTATGTTTATAATGTTTTTAAAATAAAAGGAGCGGATGCTTGGTATGAAATGAGCATTGAAGAGTTGCTTCCGGAAAATAAAAAATTTTTAGCTTATGACCTTGAAAAAGTCAATGATATTCTTGATGTATGGTTTGACAGCGGATCAACTTGGTTTGCCGTATTAAAAAGCGGAAAATACGATGCCGGAGAGTATCCTGCGAGTATGTATCTTGAAGGAAGCGATCAACACAGAGGTTGGTTTCAAAGCTCGCTTCTTGTATCGAGTGCAATTGAAGGAAAAGCTCCTTACAAATCAATTCTTACCCACGGTTTCACTGTTGATGAAAAGGGTGAGAAAATGTCCAAAAGCAAAGGAAACGTTGTTGCTCCTCAGGAAGTCAGCAAAAAATTCGGAACTGAAATTTTAAGATTATGGGTTGCAACGAGCGATTATACGGGTGATATTAAAATTAGCGATAATATTTTAAAACAAGTAGCCGAACAATACAGAAAAATAAGAAACACCATCAGATTTTTACTTGCAAATGTAAATGATTTATCTGAAATTAAATTAGACAGTCCTTCAATGATAGACAAATGGATTTTGGCAAGGGCAAAAAGCACTTTTGACGAGGTTGTTTATCTTTTCGGCAAATACGATTTTTCAAAAGCCATGCAAATTCTCAATAATTTTATAGTAACGGAACTTAGTGCAATTTATCTTGATGTTTGTAAAGACAGATTATATTGTGAAGCTTTTAATTCTCCTAAACGAAGGAATTCTCAAAGCACTATGGCTATTATAGCTAAAAAACTCCTTGCACTTTTGGCGCCTGTTTTGACGTATACGATGGATGAAGCAATTGAACATGCGCCAAAAATTATAAAAGAAGATGCAAAGGATATTTTTGATTTTGTTTATACTCCTCTTGTAAGTATTGAAAATCCGATAAATGAAGAGGTGCTCGAAATAAGGGATAAATTTTATGAAATTGTGGACAGATTGAAAAAAGAAAAAATAATAAAAGATACACTTGAACTTGCAATAGAGACAAATTACGATAAATTATTAAATGAAGAAATGGCTGAATTTTTTAATATCAGTATTATATGTGATAATGTGGAAGGTGAAGTGTTGGATGAGTTTCATGTAGGAAAAGATGAGCGATTTGTAGTTAAAATTAAAAAATCTCCGTTAAATAAATGTCCGAGATGTTGGAGATATTTGGCGGATGAAGACGAACTTTGCGAAAGATGTAAAGAAGTTTTAAATGGATAAACCTATTCCGTTTAGTATAATTTTTATAAGTGCATTTGTTTTGCTAAGTGTAAGTTTGGTTGTTTATGTTTGGCTTAAAAGTTTAATAATAAAGGATAGTGATGATAACATTAAAAGAAGCTCTTAATTTACCCGAAGAAGAATTAAAAGAAATTAAAAAAGAAATTAATGCAAAAGCTAAGGAAAATAAAAGCTTAGGTGGATATATAGAACAATTTTTGAATACTGATTTGAGTGAAAAAGGCGAAGGTGTTCCAATTGCCATTAAAGACAATATTAATGTCAAAGGATGGGAAGTTACATGTTCGTCTAAAATTTTAAGAGGATATGTTGCGCCTTATAATGCGACGGTCATTGAAAAAATGTTAAATGCTTCCCTTTCTCCTTACGGTAGGACGAATATGGATGAGTTTGCTATGGGTAGTTCAACAGAAACTAGCCATTACGGAAAAACTTTAAACCCTCATAATCCAAATTGTGTTCCGGGCGGTAGTAGCGGGGGAAGCGCCGCAGTTGTGGGAGCAGGACTTGCCATAGCTGCGCTTGGAAGCGATACGGGTGGAAGTATTCGTCAGCCTGCTGCGTTTTGCGGTGTTGTAGGAATGAAGCCGACTTATGGAAGAGTTAGCAGATACGGACTTATTGCTTTTGCAAGTTCTCTTGATCAGATAGGTCCTATTACTCAAAATGTGGAAGATGCTGCAATTCTTTATAATATTATTGCCGGATATGACGCTCATGATTCGACATCGGCTCCCGTGGAAAACAAAAAAATAGAATTTAACGAAAAGAGAAAATTGAAAATAGCCGTAATTGATAATTATATTGATGAAGCAAACAAAGAGATTAGAAAACAGATTTTAGATGTGATTAATGCTCTTGAAAAAGAAGGTCATACGATTATACATAAAAGCCTTATGAATTCAAAAATAGATGTTGCGACGTATTATGTGGTAGCTACGGCTGAGGCAAGTTCCAACCTTGCAAGATTTGACGGTATGAGATACGGCAGTAGAATTGAAGGAAAAGATTTAAAAGAAACTTATAAACTTACACGTGCGCAATTCGGTGAAGAGGTAAAAAGAAGAATAATGCTCGGAACGTTTGTTTTAAGCAGTGGATATTACGATGCGTATTATATTAAGGCTATGAAAGTCAGACAATTGATTAAGAATGAATTTGATAAACTTTTTAACGAGGCGGATTTGGTTTTAACTCCTGTTACGCCTACAACGGCGTTTGAGTTTGGAAGTAAAAAAGATCCGCTTGAAATGTATCTGAGCGATATTTATACAATCAGTGTAAATTTATCCGGTGTTCCGGCCATCTCCTTGCCGATCGGTAAAGATAGCAAAAATTTACCAATAGGAATGCAGCTTATTGCAAAACATTTTGATGAACAAACTTTGTTTGACGGTGCGAAAATAGTTGAAAATATAGTAAAGGAAAGCAAATGAGAATAAAATATAAAGCCCTTACGTTTGAAGATGTGTTATTGGTTCCGAAATATTCTAATGTCTTACCCAAGCAAGTTGAGCTAAAAACAAGATTTACTAAAAATGTAACTCTTAATATTCCGATAGTTTCGGCGGCAATGGATACCGTTACAGAGGCAAGGGCCGCAATTGCTCTTGCAAGACTTGGCGGAATCGGAGTTATTCATAAAAATATGGATATCGAAACTCAGGCGAAAGAAGTTGAAAAAGTTAAAAAAAGCGAAAGCGGTATTATAATTGATCCGGTTAAAATTTTTCCTGATGAGCCTATTGCAAAAGCGCATGAAATTATGGCAAATTATAAAATTTCGGGTGTTCCCGTTGTAGATAAAAATAATAAACTTATAGGAATTTTGACAAACAGGGATTTGAGATTTGAAAAAAATTTAAATAAAAAAGTTAAAGAACTTATGACCCCAATGCCTCTTATAACGGCAAAAGAAGGCATAAATTTGGAAGAAGCAGAAAAAATACTTCATGAAAATAAAATAGAAAAACTTCCGATTGTTGATGATAACGGATTTTTAAAAGGGCTTATTACCATTAAAGATATTCAAAAGAAAAAGGATTATCCGAATGCAAATAAAGATAAATTCGGAAGATTAAGAGTTGCGGCGGCTGTGGGGGTTGGTAATGGTATCGAAAGAGCCGCTGCTTTGGTTGGAGCGGAAGTTGATGTTATTGTTGTTGATTCGGCGCACGGACACTCTCAGGGGATACTCGATTTGGTAAGTGCTATAAAAGAAAGATTTGAAGTTGATGTTGTTGCTGGAAATATTGCAACGGCAGAGGCTACAAAAGATTTGATTAAAGCAGGAGCCGACGGAGTTAAAGTAGGAATTGGTCCGGGAAGTATTTGCACCACAAGAATAGTTGCGGGCGTAGGGGTTCCTCAAATAAGTGCAATTGACGAATGTGCCAGTGAAGCGGCAAAATATGATATTCCTGTAATTGCAGACGGGGGGATTAAATATTCGGGAGATATTGCAAAAGCTTTGGCCGTTGGGGCAAGCTGTGTAATGGTTGGAAGTTTACTTGCAGGAACGGAAGAATCTCCGGGTGAGAGCATAATGTATCAGGGAAGGCAATATAAAGCATACAGAGGTATGGGAAGTATCGGGGCTATGCAAAAGGGAAGTAATGACAGATATTTCCAAGAAGGAACGGCAGCCGATAAACTGGTTCCAGAAGGTATTGAAGGAATGGTGCCTTACAGAGGTAAAATAGCCGATGTTATTCACCAATTAATAGGAGGATTGAGAGCATCGATGGGATATTGCGGTGCAAAAGATATTCCGAGTTTTTGGGAAAGAGCCGAATTTGTAGAAATAACAAGTGCAGGGCTTAAAGAATCACACGTTCATGACGTAACGATTACAAAAGAAGCTCCTAATTATCATCAATAAGAGCTAAAAAAGCTCTTTTACTATTTCGAATTTATTTGCTGTCATTATGTGAATTTTAGGGTGTAATTTCAAAAGTTTTTGGAATAAATTCTTGCTAAGTTCAAGCCCTACTTTTTTCTCTTCTTCTTCATTTATTTTATGAGCTTTTATGAGTTTATTGATCCATTCGTCCGGAACATAAATACCGGGAACATGCGAATGCAAAAACTGAGCTGTTTTTAATTTTGTGATAGGGAAAAAACCTAAAACAATTTCAAAATTTTTTCTATCGTCTTTAAATTCCATTTTTATTTTGTTTTTAATTTCAAGTATTTTATCGACTATTTCCAAATCGTAAACAGGTTGGGTAATTATTCCTTTTGCATATTTTTTAATTTTTTTATATATTTTTTTCTCTATCGTAGCAAAATTTTTCGCATAAGAATTGCTTACCGCAAAAGGGGTAATTGGTTTTGGTTTTATTTTAAATTCTTTTCCGGCATAATCCATTCCGTTATTAAAAGCCCTTATAATATCAAGCAAAAGTAAACTGCTTCCTTCCACAACTGCTTTGGTATTTGGCTGATCTGACATTTTTGCAGGATCTCCCGTCAGAGCTAAAATATTTGTAACGCCCAAATCATTCGCACCCAGTAAATCGCTTTGGAGGGCTATTTTGTTTCTGTCTCTCATACTCATTGTCGCAATTACCGGTTTTTTGAATTTTTTTTGAAGTCTGAAAGCTGCGATAATCGAATTGTATTTAAGTTTGCTAAGAGGGCAATCGGTTGTGGTAAATCCATCTATAAAATGCAAAGCATCGCTTTTTTCCAGCTTATCTAGCATAAAATCAAGTGTCGGAAGTTTAGGAGGTGTTGTTTCAAGGGTTATATATTTGTCATTTAATAATTTTTGTAGCATTAATTCCCTTTTTTATGAAATTTTAATATAATTTTTACAAAAAAGGCATTTAAATGGTTTTAATAATAGACAATTACGATTCGTTTACATATAACATTGTTCAATATTGCCTTGAACTCGGTGCGAATTTAAAAGTTATAAGAAACGATGAATTAAGTGTGGGAGAGATTAAAAAAATAAATCCGGAAAAAATTATAATTTCACCCGGTCCGTCAACTCCGAAAGAAGCCGGAATAAGTGTTGAAGTAATACAAAAAATAAATAGACCTATTTTGGGTGTGTGTCTCGGGCATCAATCGATTGCGTATGCTCTTGGAGGAGAAATAGTGCGAGCTAAAAATTTAATGCACGGTAAAACTTCTAATATAAAAATTACTAAAAAAGATGATATTTTTCAAAACCTGCCCGAGAGTTTCAGGGTTACAAGATATCATTCTTTGGTTGTAAATCCTAATAACTTGCCAAAAAATATTATTCCCACATCATATTCCCTTGATGATAACGAAATAATGTCCATTAGGGTTAAAAATAGACCCGTTTATGGAGTTCAGTTTCATCCCGAATCCATTATGAGCGAATATGGCAGGGAAATAATAGATAATTTCTTAAAATTATGAAAAAGATTTTTTGGTTTATTGTAATAATTTATTATCTTTTTTTATATTGGTATAGTGTCAATTTTCTTTCGTTTGCCATTGTGGAGGCGAGCAGTATTGAGCATTTTTTTATATTGAAATATATTTTTTCACATTTTAATTTATATGGTAATGATTATTTAATCAGAATTATGCCTTTAATGTTTTCTTTTTTAAGTTTAATACTTTTTTTTAAGCTTTCGGAAATTTATATACCAAAATCAAAATATTATACGACTTTTATTTTTATGTTAATCCCGGGATTTATTGTTTCATCAGTAATAATAAATAAATCTATATTTTTGATATTTTTAACACTTTTATTTTTATATTCATACAAAAAATTCAGGGTTTTTTCTTATATTTTATTAATAATTTATGCATTTTTGGATTATAGTTTTATTGCTCTTTATTTTAGTCTTGTTTTTTATGCCATATATAAAAAAGATACAAAATTGTTGTTTTTCACTCTGTTGCTTTTGGCTGTGAATGCAAATTTTTTCAATTACAAGATAACAGGAAAACCAAAAGGTTTTTTGCCTGATGTTTTGGGAACATATTTTTTAATTTTTTCACCTTTGGTGTTTTTGTATTTTTTATATTCGTTATATAAAGGTTTTTTTTATAAAAAAGAGATACTTTTTTTTGTGGGAGCTTTTTCTTTTTTTATTTCACTTTTACTCTCGTTCAGACAAAGAATAAAAATAGATGATTTTGCCCCGTTTGTTTTGCCTTATACGATTAATATGGTTAATGTTTTTTTAAAATCTTATAGAGTAAGACTTCCGAGATTTAGAAATAATTATAAAATTTTGTTTGTTTTACTTTTTGGCAGTATGATTGTTTTTGATTTTTTGCTTTTTATAAACAGTTATACACCCGCAAGAGATTTAAGCGGAAGTTTTTATTTTTTAAAACCGCTTTGCAAAAAATTGAAAATGAAACATATTAACGGTGTTTTTTGCAATAATAAATTTTTTTGTGAATGTCTGAATTTTTATGGAATAAAAAATGGAAATAAATATTATTTGGTTTATTATAAACATAAAAAAAAGGTTTCGATTTTTCACAATAACAGAAAAATTTTGGAAATTAATGTTTCAAAACTTAACACTTTATAAAAAATTTTTTTATATGGATAATTTTTATTTTTTTATGATTATTTAAATGGTAAAATTTTTAAAATAAAATATAAGGAGTATTAATGGCTCAAAAACCTATTCGTGAATATGACGGGAAGAAACTTTTTAAAGAAAATTGGGATAAATATTTCAAAGGATTAAATTATCCTTTTGAAAGTGTTTTGGTTAGAAGCGGTGAAGAGCTTAAAGAAAAAGCAAAAGAAAAAGGAAATGAATGGCTTAACGAAAAAGCTCTCGTAGCAAAGCCGGATATGCTTTTCGGAAAAAGAGGTAAAAATAATTTGGTTCTTTTTAAAGTAAACAAACCGGGAGATGTTACGCTTGAAGATGCTGCAAAATGGATTGATGAAAAAAGAAGCGGTAAAGTAAAACTTTTAAGTGGTCAAGAAGGCGAATTGACTCATTTTATAGTGGAACCTTTTACACCTCACACGGAAGATGAGGAATATTACATTGCCGCAACCACTTTGGATGAAAATTACGATGTTTTGTATATGAGTGCTCATGGGGGTATGGAAGTTGAAGAAAACTGGGATAAGGTAACGGAAATTAAAATTCCTATTGACGCAAGCGATGAAGAAATAGAAAAACTAATAAAAGAAAACATTCCTTCCGATATTCCACAAGACAAAAAAGAAGTTTATGCAAATTTTGCAATTAATTTTTATAAATTTTTCAGAGATTTGAATTTTGCATATCTTGAAATCAACCCTGTTGTAATAGTAGATAAAAATGTATATCTATTAGATTTGGTAGCAAGACTTGACGATACGGCAGGATTTTTAATGAAAGACAAATGGGGCGAGATTGAATTTCCTACACCGTTTGGTATGCCGGAAAAATCGCCGGAAGAAAAAGCCATTGCCGAAGCAGATTCAAAAAGCGGTGCCTCACTTAAATTAACCATTTTGAATCCGAAAGGCAGAATTTGGACATTGGTTGCCGGGGGCGGTGCCAGTGTTGTGTATGCTGATACAATTGCGGATCTTGCAGGAGGAGTGGAAGATCTTGCAAATTATGGTGAATATTCGGGAGGCCCTACAACAGACGAAACGAGATTTTATACTGAAACGGTTCTTGATTTAATGACAAGAGAAAAAGATCCGAAAGGAAGAGATAAAATTTTAATTATCGGCGGTGCAATTGCTAACTTTACGGATGTTGCAAAAACATTTACGGGAATTATTCAGGCATTTAACGAATATGCCGACAAAATGAAAGATGTTGGTGTTAGAATTTATGTTAGAAGAGGCGGACCGAATTATGAAAAAGGTTTGAAAGATATTAAACAAGCCGCTGAAAAACTCGGACTTCCTATCAAAGTTTTTGGACCGGAAACTCATATTACCGATATTGTTCGAATGGCACTTGAAGATGACAAAAAAGGAGCGAAATAATGGCTAATGAATTATTTACAAGGGATACACAGGCGATATTTTGGAATAACAATAAATCTGCGATTCAAAGGATGCTTGATTACGATTATGTAATTCAAAGGGAAAAACCGTCGGTTGCGGCGATTGTAGCACCAACAAGCAATAATAAATTCGAAAAGTTTTTTTACGGTACAGATGAAGTTATGATACCTATTTATAGAAGCACGGCAGAAGCGGTTAAGAATCATCCAAATGCCGATGTTTTATTAAACTTTGCTTCATTCAGAACGGCTTATGATGTAACAAACGAAGCGCTTGATATGGATCAATTTAGAGTAATTATGATTACCGCAGAAGGTATACCGGAGAGACTTGCAAGACTAATGAATAAAAAAGCTCGCCAAAAAGGTGTTACGATTATCGGACCGGCAACAGTCGGAGCGATAGCGCCGGGAGCGTTTAAAGTAGCGAATATCGGTGGAACAATTGAAAATATTGTAAAATCAAAACTCCATAGAGCTGGAAGCGCAGGACTTGTTACAAGAAGCGGAGGTTTATTTAACGAGCTAAGTAATATTATTGCGCTTAATGCAGACGGAATTGCTGAGGGCGTTGCAATTGGGGGAGACAGATTTGTCGGTAGTGTGTTTATCGATCATATGCTAAGAATGGAAAAAAATCCTAAAATCAAATATATGATTTTGCTCGGAGAAGTTGGCGGAAGAGAGGAATATAAAGTAATAGAAGCGATCAAAGAAGGAAAAATCACCAAACCGGTTATAGGATGGTGTATAGGAACAATTGCCAAACATTTTAGCAGCGGCGTTCAATTTGGTCATGCAGGCGCTAGTGCAAATGCCGAAGCCGAAACGGCAGAGGCTAAGAATAAGGCTATGAAAGAAGCCGGAATACATGTTCCGGATAATTTTAACGATTTGCCTTTGATAATCAAAGGTGTTTATGAAGAATTAAAAGGAAAAGGTATTATAGGCGAAATTGAAGAGCCGAATGTTCCTCCAATTCCAGAAGATTACAATAAAGCACTTGCGGCGGGTAAAATCAGAAAACCGAGAAATTTTGTTTGCACTATTTCAGATGACAGAGGAGAAGAAGCCGTTTATGCCGGGATTCCTATTAGCCAAGTTGCCACTCCTGATACCGGATATAGTATAGGTGATGTAATTTCACTTTTATGGTTCAAAAAAAGATATCCTAAATGGGCGACAGATTTTATTGAAACCGTAATTAAAACAGTAGCAGATCACGGACCTGCGGTAAGTGGAGCTCATAATGCCAAAGTTACCGCAAGAGCAGGAAAAAGCGTAGTTGAAAGTCTTGTAACCGGACTTTTAACAATCGGACCTAGATTTGGAGGGGCAATTGACGGTGCGGCTAAATATTTCAAATATGCTCATGATAATGGTTTAAGTCCGAAAGAATTTTTGGCATATATGAAAAAACAGGGTATTCCAATTCCTGGAATCGGACACAGAATCAAATCTGTCAGAAATCCTGATAAAAGAGTAGAAGGGCTTAAAAAATATGCAGCAGAATTTTTCCCAGCAACTCCACTACTTGATTATGCGTTGGAAGTTGAAAAAGAAACCACCTCTAAAAAAGAAAATTTAATTTTAAATGTTGATGGGACAATCGGTATATTAATGGTTGACATGTGGAGAGCATTAGGATATACTGAGAAAGAAATAAATGAATTTATAGAAAGCGGGACATTAAATGCATTTTTTATTCTTGGAAGAAGTATCGGATTTATCGGTCATATCCTTGATGAAAAAAGACTTGGAATGCCGATGTATAGACACCCATGGGATGATATTTTATACCAAGTTGAAAAAGCACAAGAAATTAAATAAGAAGGTTTTAAAACCTTCTTTTACGCTATTAGAATTAGTAATAGTTATTATTATTATAGGTATATTGGCTGCTACTATATCTATTTCAATTCCTAATGACAAGCTTCAATTAGCCGCCGATAGTTTAATTAAAAATATTCGATTTACTCAAAGTTTGGCTTTAAAAGACGACAAATATCAACCTTTTCCTTTAAATAATACAAATATCGAACAAAACAGAAGTAAATATTGGTTTAAACAATGGTGGCAAATAAGATTTTCTACTTTTAATGAAAATGGTAAAACACATTATTGGTATGAGATTTTCAGTGATGTTCCTTATAATAGTTCATCTCATAATTTTGATGCTCAGGCTAATTTGCCTACAAGTGCATGGAATAAAAGTATTGCAAAGGATCCTTTAAATAATAAATTAATGATTGGACATTGTGGAGTTTCTCAATATCCGGATTGTAATCAAACGGATGAAAAGCTAGATTTAACGAAATATTACGGAATAAAAAATATTGAATATGTAAATTTTAGAAAAAGTAAAAGATTGCTTTTTGATAACTTCGGCAATGTTTTTTTAAGAGAAGGTGATGACGGAGATGCAGGAGATATTAATCCATTACAATATAATAAAAGATACTTATTAACAAAAATCGCCAAAATAAGATTATGTTTGGATACTACATGCAATTATAATAAAAACAGATGTATTCAAATCAATATAACTCCTAGCGGTTATGTTTATACTTCAAATTGCAATTAATTTTTCCAAAAAGCCCTCAACATTACTTGACATAAGAGAGAAAATATAATATACTTTCATTCCTCAAACGGAAGAGAGAGGGTTTGAGAGATAATTGAGAGCATAGATATAAGTGGTAAGACCTG
>JALVTJ010000050.1 GCA_027036005.1 Nautiliaceae bacterium | reverse complement strand
ATAGTTAGTTTTTTGCTTTATTTAATCAACAAAGAGCATTCAATTCTTGAAAAATCTTTAATTACCGATTCTTTAACTGGGCTTGGAAATAGGGAAAAATTTAATATTGATATTAAAAAATACAAAAACCCCGTGCTTTATTTGATCAATATAGATAAATTCAAGCATTTTAACGATATTTACGGAAGTGAAATAGGAGATAAAATCTTAAAAAAAGTTGCCGATATTTTAAAAAATAATTTTAATTGCAAAAACAAAAATGTATATAGATTCGGAAGCGATGATTTTGGTATACTTTGCGAAGAAGAGATTGATTATCAAAAAATACTCGATTTTTTTAAAAACCATCCTTTAAAAATAGACGGAAAAATTTTTAATATCAGGGTAAGCATAGGAATAAGCAAGGAATTTCCTTTAATAGAAACAGCCGATATAGCTCTTAAAAAGGTAAAACAAAATTCCAGAATTACAAGTTTGGTTTATGACAAAAATTGTTCTTTGTTGCAAAATTACAAAGAAAATCTCAAAAAAAGCGAAATACTCCAAAATGCAATTGCAAACGATTTGATAATCCCGGTTTTTCAGCCGATATTTAACAATAAAACACTTGAAATATGCAAATATGAAGTTTTGGCACGAATAAAAAAAGATAATGAATTGCTTTCCATTTATCCGTTTTTAAAAATAGCGAAAGAAAATAAAGTTTATAAAGAAATTACAAAAGCTATTTATTTAAAAGCTTATGATGTTTTTAAAGAAAAAAATGCGGAATTTTCGCTGAATTTGTCAATTGACGATTTATTGGAGGATGAAACGCTTGATTTAATAGACACTCTTTTTAAAAACAAAAATTTTGCGAAAAGATGCACGTTTGAACTTCTTGAAAGCGAGGCAATTGAAGATTATGAAATTGTAAGGGATTTTATTAAAAAAATGAAAAAAATAGGGGTGAAATTCGGAATTGACGATTTCGGAAGCGGTTATTCAAATTTTGAACATATTTTGAATTTGGAAATAGATTATCTGAAAATAGACGGAAGCTTGATTAAACATTTGGAAAACAAAAATACCCGAATAATCGTAAGGACAATAAATCTATTTGCAAAAAAAATGAATATTTTAACAATTGCGGAATTTGTGAGTAATGAAAAAATATTCGAATATGTTAAAAAGTTCGGAATAAATTGTTCTCAGGGATTTTATCTTTCAAAACCTCTTGAAAAAATATAAATTTTACATAAATTTTACAAAATTAATCTCAATTTCATAATTTTGGATTATAATTCCAATACCCCCTTTTTCATCCTTTCTCCTTTTTATAATGTTATGTTTTTTATATATTCTATTGAATTGTTTTTAACAATTATCGCATCAATACAAAATGGAATCGAATTTAATCTGTTTTGTTTCATATAAATATAAGCTCCTTTTATAATTCTTTTTATTTTGGAAGCGGTTATGTTAAATATAGGCTCGAATGAATTGCCGCTTTTTACTTCAATAAAATGCAAAGTATTCTCTTTATAAGCAATAATGTCTATTTCGCCTCCTTTAAAATAAAAATTTCTTTTTAATATCTTAAAATCGTTTTTTTTCAGAAATTCGCAGGCTTTTATTTCAGCCAAATCGCCTTTATTTTTTGTAGTCATTCAAAAGCTTTAAGTGGGTAAGGGGGATTTTTGATATTTTAGAATTTTTGAGATACGCTACGTTTAATTCGATTTCAAAAATTTTTTCGTTTTCTTTGAAAATTTCCTGTCTGATTTTAAGAGAAGCTTTTTTAATTTCCAAGATATCGGTTTTTATTTCTATAATATCGCCGAGCTTTGCAGGTTTGATATATGTTGCATTTAAATTTTTAACTACATATCCTTCGTTTTTTTCAAAAAAAATATTATTGGAGAAAAATATTTCGCTTCTTGCCTGCTCGCAAAATTTGATATATTCAGTATGATATACAATTCCCCCAGCATCCGTGGAATCATAATAAATCCTGATTTTCACTTCTTTCCTTTTATATTGTAACACTCTATTTTAAAAGTTAAGTTTATCTCTTCGTTTTCTTTTTCAAAATCAATAGGGAAATAAACTCTTATAATGTTTTTGTAATTTTTTATATTATCCACAAAATCATAAAAATTTTTCGGGGATTTTATAATAGCTGTTATCAAATAAGGAGTTTTAATGAATTTTTCTTTATATGTGCTTGAATTAAGCTCTTTAATATTTTCTATTTTCATATAATTTTTTGCAAAAAGAATAAAATTTTTTTTATCGAATTTTCTTTTTAGGGCATTGAGAATTTTTTGATTTTTATTTTTTAAAGTGTTAATGGCATTAAATATTTTTTTATATTCATTATCTACTTTTTCAAATTCTTGCTGAGTGGAAAAATATTGTGCTTTTGCATATTTGAATGTTTTAATTGAGGGAGCGATAACAAAAGCTATGATGATTAATGTAAGAATTAAAGAAAATGTAAAAAACAGAGAATTTTTGACAACATCTATACCGTATATTTTAATTTTCGGTAGTTTAAATTTAATTGAAGGTATTTTCATTCTCGCTCTTTAATGTATTTATTGATTTAAATTTGAACCATCCGTTTGAGAGTTGAATAAATTCTGTTTTTGTGCTTTGAAAAATCGATTCGAGAGGCGGAAGCATTAAAAGATTATAGACATCTTTTGTTGGAGTTATGCCGTATATTATGAGTTTGTTTTTTGAAAACAGAAATTTATTAAGTGTTATTGGATCAGGCACCAAATTCAGCAAATTTTTTACCGAATCTTTTATAACCGAATTTTTTACGGTAATGTTTTCATATAACTCTTTTTGCAATAAAATATTTTCTTTTTCTTTTTGAAGTTTGATGATTTTTTCTTTTAAAGTAATTTCCTCTTTGGCAAGGTCGTTAGTGTTTTTGGAATAAAAATAAGCTTTTATAAGCAAAAAAAGAGAAAACGTAACATAAAGAAAAGTAGATATAAATATAAAAACAAGCCATAATTTTGTATCTTCTTTAAAATAAGGTTTTTTAATCGGTTTTGTAAAACTATACATTTTCCCTCTCGCTCATTTGATTTAGAATTTCCAAAAGATCAAATCTAATTATCTCCGATTCAAGCAACAGTTCTTCGTTTACTATTTTTTTCAGCGTTTCTCCTATTTTTACGGTGTCAAGAAATATTATTTTCTCGATAAATTCATCCGAATAATTTTCATAATATTCTTTTATAAATTCTTTTAATTTTTCTATTATATTGAATTCTATATTGCTTTTTTCTATTTTAGGTTCTTCCAAATCCAAATTTTCGGCTTCTTCTTCTATGTTTTCCGAAATATCTTCTGTTAAATCTTCGTTTTCAATATCTAATTCGTCAATAGGTTCTATGTATTCTTCATCTTCTTCTTTAAAGATTTCTGTATCGCAATAAAAAGGTTTATCGTTTTTATATGCCACAAGGGCTATTTTTTGATTTAAGATTAAAACATACAAATAATTGTTTCTTTTTTTTGCAAAAAAGTCAATAGGGGCGAATATCGAATACAAAAAATCTATATTGAATTTATAAGTTTTTTTTATGCTTACTATGTCATATAAAGAAGCGTAAATCGAATAATTTTTTTTGACACAGATAAAATTTATGTTTTCCAAATCTATTCCGTAATTTTTCATCTCTTTTTTTTCGCAAGTAGGAATAATTCCCTGATTGATAGTATCTATGATTGTAGATATGTAATATTGAGCATAATCGTCTTGAATATTTAAAATTTCTTTTTCCAAATCGTTTTTTTCTTCAAAATCTTTTTTAAATGTTTCTATAATTTTTTTATTTTTTTTAATTTCGCAAAAAAAATGATATTTTTCATTTTTATAAAAACTGATATAAGCTTTTTTTATAAATTTTTCTACGAACATAGCGGATGCGCTTTCAGGTAATTTTTAAGTTTTAAAGAATTGCTAAGTTTCGTGTAAATCTGGGTTGTTGAGATGAATTCATGTCCCAATAACTCACTAACATCGGTAATTCTGGCACCGTTTTCAAGCAAATATGTTGCAAACGAGTGTCTTAATTGGTGAGGAGTTATGTGAATGCCTGTTTTTTTAAACGGTTTTTGGATTATGTATCTCAGTTTTGCATCGGTTATTTTTGCCAAATTTTTTTCGAAAAGATATGTTTTCGGTTTATGGATTTCAATATATTTTTGAATTATTTCGTGTAATTTCGGATGAATTGGAATTATTCTTGTTTTATTTCCTTTTCCTTTAATTTTAATCCATTCTTTGCTTATATCTTCAAGCTTTATATTGCTTGCTTCGCTGATTCTAAGCCCCAACGAAAAAACTGTCATAATTGCCGTAAATTCTTCCAAAGAAGAGACTTTGAGAGCTTTTTTTATATGTTCGATGCTTACTGGTTTCGGGAGGGTTTTCGGAACTTTTATATGCTCGTCTCCTCTTATTTTGAATTTAAAACCTTCACTTTGTAGAAATTCAAAAAAACTTCTCAAAGTAGAAATTTTTTTTGCAATTGTTTTTTTGCTTTGATTTGCAATTTTTAGTCTGTATGGGTTTATATCCAAAAAATTGTCTTCTATTTCAATATAATTTATCGCTTCGTTTAAAACACTAAAATATGTTTTATAAGTTTGGTTTGATTTTGTTTTGCCAATATAATTTAAAAATTTTTTTATTTCATTTTCTAAAAAGTTTTTCATATAACTCTCTTGTTTTAAGATATTGTATTTTGGCTTCTTTTTTTAAATATTCTGGCGTCAGCAGCGAGGGAGTTAACGTTTTATATTCATCAAGCAAAATTTCCAACATCATTTTTATCCTTAGTTTGTCTTTATCCGTTATGTTTTTTTTATTTGCAATCATTTGGATTGTTTTGAAATATTTGTTTGCATCATTTATGAAATGTTTCCATTCTTTTGCAATTTTCGCCTGTGTTTTTATTGTAAACGCCATTCTGTTATAAGGATCCAATATATATGCTTTTTTCGCTAATTTGTATGCTTTATCGAATTTGCCTATTTCAAAATAATATCTCGATTCTAACGATAATCTGTATGATGTGTTAAAACTATAATAGGCAACAATCGAAATAAAAATTATTACCAAAAAAACAATTATTTTTTTTATACTATTTTTCCTTTTAATGTGTGTTTATTTGCTTCAAGAATTTTTACATTTACTATTTTACCAAGAATTTTTTCATTTTCATCAAATTTTACCGTAAAAAAGTTATCGCTTTTACCAATTCCCGCTTCTTCAACCAAAACTTTATAAATTTTGCCTATTTGTTTTTCGCTTATTTCATCCAATATTTCGCCGTGAAGTTTTTGCAATTTATGCAGTCTTTTTTTTGCAATTTCTTTTTGGACTTTATTTGTAAAATTTGCCGCTTCGGTAAGAGGTCTTGGCGAATATACGAATGAAAAAATCTGTTCGAATTTAACTTTTTCAATTACATCGAGCGTTTCGTTGAAATCTTTTTCGCTCTCACCCGGGAATCCAACTATTATATCCGTTGAAATAGCTACATTTGGAATTTGTCTTATAATTTTGCATCTGTTTAAAAACCATTCCTTTGTATAGCCTCTTTTCATCGCTTTTAGTATTTCGTTACTTCCGCTTTGAAGAGGGAAATGGATGTGTTTGCAAATTTTCGGATTGTTTGCAAACTCGTCTAAAAATTTATCATCCGCATGCAAAGGATGAGGGGATGTGAATCTGATTCTTTCAATTCCTTCGATTTTACTTACTTCTTTTAACAAATCTGTAAAATCTACTTTCGGATGAGGAAGGCTAAATCTTTTGCCGTAATTGTTTACGTTTTGTCCAAGCAGTGTAATTTCCTTAACGCCTTCATTTGAGAGTTTTTCAATTTGTTTTAATATCAAATCCATTGGAATGGAAATTTCTTTTCCTCTTGTTTTTGGAACAATGCAAAAAGTGCATTTTTTATCGCATCCGAGCATTATATTTACAAAATCTTTATAAGGGTTTTTGCGGGTGTTTTTAAAAACGTATGTTGTCTCATCGTAATCTATATCCGTAATAACGGCTTTTTTTTGATTAATCGCCTCTTTTATTCGGCTTACATTCCTTGCTCCCAATACAAAATCCACAAAAGGCGCTTTTTTAATGATTTCTTCTTTCATATGAGAAGCCGTGCATCCGCATACGCCGAATTTTGCATCAGGGTTTATTTTTCTAAGAGCTCCCAGTTCGCTAAAAAGTTTATTAACCGGCTTTTCTCTTACGGAACAAGTGTTTAATATAATTAAATCTGCTTTTTGAGGGTTTTGGGTTGTTTCATATAAATCTTCAAGCTCTCCAATAATATGCTCGGTATCCTTTACATTCATCTGACAGCCGAACGTTTCTATAAAAAGTTTTAATTTTTTATTTTTCATTTTAGACTTTGTTAAAGGATATGTAATTCGTAAAGATAAGCGCCTTCATCAAGCCCTGTTTTAACTTCTCTTAAATGAACCGTGTATCCTTGATTTTGCAATTTATCCAGTAAATCTTTTAAATTTTTGTAACTTGTCTCTTTATGAAAATAAAAAAACGAATCTGCTTTAACGTCTTTTAAAAAGTCCGTATAATTTTTTTCAATTATTTTATTGTCCGTTTCAATAAGTTTTAGTTTCATTTATGTCCTTTTTATTATTATTTTAGCGAAAATTTGTGTAAAATTATAACAAAAAAAGAGATTGGCTAAACAAATAAAAATAAAGGATAGGTGTGGAAAAAATACATGATTTGCTCTCATTGGTTGCTAATGAAAAAGGTTTGGATTTTGAAGAAGTAAAGGATGCTTTTAAACGATCCGTTATTTTAACGGCGAAAAAAGTTTTGGGAGATGTGGATATTGATGTTGAAATGGAAGATAACGATATAAAAATTTATCAGATTTTCGAAGTTGTTAATGACGAAAGAGCGCTTGAAATGCCGGAAAAATACTTATATCTTGATGAAGCGAAAGAGATTGATAATAATATTAAGCTCGGGGATAAATTAAAAGCCGAACTTGATTTGGCTAAACTTGGAAGAAGCGGAGCAATGGCGCTTCAAAGGGAATTCGAAAGGGAAATTACAAGGCTTTTGGAAAATGAAATATATAGAAAACTTATTTCAAAATTAAATACGATTGTAAGCGGCGAGGTTGTAAAAGTCGATAGCGAAGAAAACACATGGATAGAAATATATGGCGTAAAAGGCGTGCTTCCTCGAAGAAACAGAATAAAAGGAGAAAAATTCGAAGTAGGCGATGTAATGAAAGCTCTTTTGAAATATGTCCATTTTGACAATAAAAAGGGCATAACGATCGAACTTAGCCGCACTTCTCCTAAGTTTTTGGAAAAACTCATTGAATCGGCCGTGCCGGAAGTTAGAGACGGTATTATAAAAATTCATTCGTGTGCAAGAATCCCGGGAGTGAGGGCAAAAGTAGCGGTGAGTTCTAAAAATCAAAGAATTGAGCCTATCGGAACCATAATAGGCAAAAACGGAGTTAGGATTAATGCTATTTCCAACGAATTAAACGGTGAAAACATCGATGTTATAGAATATTCCGAAAAACCTGAAATATTCGTTGCTCGTGCACTCTCACCCGCTATTGTCAAAAATGTTAAAATAAACGAAAAAGAAGGTGTTGCATACGTAGATGTTGATTCGGATGAAAAAGCCAAAGCCATAGGTAAAAACGGAGTAAATATCACTCTTGCAAGTATGCTTACAAAATATAAAATAGAACTCAAAGATACTCAAAAAACGACAGATACAAGTAAATTGGAAAATCTGTTTAAAATTTAGGAAAAAAATGAAATATTTTTTCTTTTCGTTTTTAACAGCGCTAATTGGGTTGATATGCGCCTTTTTTATAGGCAAATTTGAAGCTGTATATTTAACGTTGATTTTGGCTGTTTTGGAAGTTTCCCTTTCATTTGATAATGCTGTTGTAAATGCCAAAATATTAAAAACAATGGATAAAATATGGCAAAGGCGATTTTTAACGTGGGGTATTGTTATTGCTGTATTTGGGATGAGACTTATTTTTCCGGTTTTGATGGTTGCTGTTGCCGGGCATATAGGATTTATACAAACCGTAAAAATCGCTCTTTTTAATCCGGATAAATATCATGAAATTTTATCCGCCACCGAAATATTGATATATGCATTCGGAGGCGCTTTTCTTTGGATGGTTTTTAGTGATTTTTTATTTGAAAAGAAACAAATCAGATGGATTAAGCCTCTTGAAAAAACTGCCGAAAGATTCGGAAAGGTAAATAATATTACTTTAATGCTTGCCACTGTTATCGGCATTGTGGTTGTGTATGACGCAAAAGATTATAAAATTGCAATCGCTTATTTTTTGGGAATTTTAAGTTATTCTTTAATTAAAGGTATAAATGACGCTTTAAGTGTAGAGGGGATAAAAAACGGGCTTTTGGGGCTTATATATCTTGAAGTTTTGGATGCAAGCTTTTCTTTTGACGGAGTTATAGGTGCTTTTGCTATTTCAAATAATATTTTGATTATAATGCTGGGGCTTGGAATCGGTGCGATGTTTGTAAGAAGTTTAACCGTATGGATGGTTGAGAAGGGAGTTTTGGACGAATACAAATATCTTGAACACGGCGCTCATTATGCCATAGGAATTTTGGCCGTTATAATGCTTTTGAAAATATTTTTTGAAATAGGAGAGATAATTACCGGAACGCTTGGACTTTTGCTTTTGATTATCGCATTTTTCCATTCCAAAATGGAAAATAAACATTAAATTTTAATAGGTGGTGAATGAATGGAAAATTTCGAAAAATGGTTTGAAAGAAACGAACTTTCTCTTAAATGCAAGCCAAGAACCCAAAGGGCGAGTTTCGCTTCTTTTTTTGAGGAGGATTTTGCCGATTTTAAAGGTGAAGAAGTTCCTGAATTTAAAAGAGGGGAGATTTATTTTGCAAAACTGACCCCGAGTGCGAAAATAAGACCTTTTTTGATTTATCAAAACGATTATTTGAATAAAGCGTGTCATTTGAATTTATATCATACGGTCATTGTTTTACCTTTAAGCGGGCAGATTTTGGGCGGTGATTACAGAGTTTTAATTAAAAAAAGAGATGCAATGAGCAAAACCAGCGAAATAGTTTGCAGTGCAATTGGTATAATATCGACAGGAAAAATCATTTTTTCAAAAGGAATTGTTACAAAATTAAGTTTAGAAGAATTAAAAAAGGTGGATAAAGCCATAAAAAAAGCAACAGGAATTAATAATGGAATCTGAAATTATAGCTTTGGCTGTTCAATCGTTAAAAATGGCCTTGTTTTTATCTCTTCCAGCATTGCTTGTGGGAATGATAGTGGGGCTTTTGATATCGATATTTCAAGCGACCACGCAGATAAACGAAATGACGCTTAGTTTTGTTCCTAAAATTTTGGCGATAGCCGTTGTTTTGATTTTGACAATGCCGTGGATGATGAATGAAATGATAGATTTCACAAAATATGTGTTTCATTTGATACCTACATTTCTCAGATAAAAAGCAAAAAATGAAAAACGAAAAACGAAAAATTATTGATTTTAGCAAATTTTCTTCTATTAAAATAGGACCGAAACTCAGTGTTAAAATTATTGATGAATATAATTATGATAATGAATTTTTAATAGGTGGGGCTACAAACACTTTAATTTCTCCAAATGCTAATAATCTTGGAATTTTGAGTGATAGATACAAATTTATAGAATACAAAAACGGATATTTAAGAGTGGGAGCGAAAACAAAAAACCGAACTCTTTATAATTTTTGTAAAAAAAACAATCTCGGCGGTTTTGAATTTTTATCTCTACTTCCCGGAAGCATAGGGGGAAGTATAAGAATGAACGCAGGAGTGAAAAACGAAGAAATTTCCGCTAATCTTATAGCTTTAAAAACCGATAAATTAAGAGAAAAAAAAGATTTTTTATTTCATTACAGATATTCTAATATTGATATCCCTGTTTTTGAAGCGATATTTGAAATAAAAAGGAATTTTGATTTTGAACTTGATTTAAAACTGAAAAATTTTCGAAAAAACCAGCCTTCAATGCCGAGCTTAGGGAGTGTTTTCAAAAACCCGCAAGGTGATTTTGCAGGAAGGCTTATTGAAGCTGCGGGTCTTAAAGGAGCAAAAAAAGGAGGAATTAAAATTAGTGAGATGCACGCAAATTTTTTTGTTAATATAGGAGGCGGGAGCTTTGAAGATATGATTTATCTGATTGATCTTGCAAAAAAAAGGGTTTTTGAAAAGTTTGGAATTACACTTGAAGAAGAGATTGTGATTTTATGATTTAGAAATTTAAATTATATTTTTTCCTCAAATCTTATATTTTTATATTCTTTTGGGATCATATATTCTCTTATATCTTTCATACAAGGCGTTAAATTATATTTATAGCCTATTTCATAAAGTTTATTAAGCGCTTTTATCTGTTTTTCATCAAGCGAAATCGATTTATCGTTCGCATAAAGACCAAGATATTTATCAAGTGTTTTGTCATCAACCCTGACTAAATTTCTTTCAATGAGCATTTTAGCCAGGATATTTTTATGATTATTGGCGATTTCAACCGCTTTTGTAAGTATTTCTTCAAGATTGATAGCATCAAGCAGTGGGATTGAGCGTCTTATAACCATTCCTCCAAGAGGCAGGGGAATCTCACCTGCAAGTTCATTCCAGATATCCCAAAGTTCTTTTTCAACTTCCAATCTTTCATCGAAATTCAGTATACTCTCATGTATCAAAACCCCCGCATCAACCTCACCGTTTAGGATAGCATTTTCTATTTCGAGAAAATTTTTATAAATAATTCTTGCTTTCGGATAAGCGATTTTAAAAATAAGAGCATTTGTGGTATATTCGCCGCTCAAAGCCACTTTGAAATTAGGTTTTAATCTTTTGCCTTTTAATTTTATAAGTTTTGGTCCGTAACCGTAACCGAAACTAACAGCTGTTTTTAAAAGAGCATATTCGTCTTTTAAAAACGGATATGCCCCAAAGCTTATGGCACATATGTCAAAAATATTTTTTAGGGCTTTTTGATTTAGCGTTTCTATATCCTCGGCAATATTTTTTAATTTATAAGGTGTATCTATCCAGCCAAATTTAGCGGCGTAATACATAAAAATATCGTCCGCATCGGGAGAATGGGCTACGGTATAATTTTTCAATTTAATCCTTTAAAAATATCTTTACTTTCAAATTCAATTTTTCCGCAAGGTGCATTAATTTCTATTTTTTTAATCTCTTTTTCTTTATAAATAACTTTTTTTTCGTCAGGATAGATTAAAAATAGCTTAATTCCTTGATTTTCATAAATCTCTTTTTTTGTTGTTTCATCTCTAAGTTTTGTTGAAGGAGATATTATCTCAAATATAGCAACGGGTGGTTTTTGTATAAATTTAGGTAATTCCCCGCAAACTAATGCAACATCAGGTTTTAAAACTGTATCATTTGAGATGATATAATCGATCTTTCCTAATACAAAACATTTATTACATTCTAATTCATCTAAATTTTTTTGTAAAAAATAACCTAATCTCATCATTATAAACTGATGTTTTCCAATAGGACTTGGAGCCATTGCGTAAGGATGTCCGTAAATTAATTCCCAATCACCTTCCCACTGTTTGTAATCATCATAAGTGTAAGTTTCTAAAACCAAAGCCCTCATTTTTTTGCCTTTTTTGGTATAATTATATCAAATATAATAAAGGAAGCTTATGAATGAAAAAAAACAAAAAGCGCTTGAACTTGCCCTAAAACAAGTTGAAAAACAGTTTGGCAAAGGCTCTCTTGTTAAACTTTCCGAAAAAGAAATCGAGCCTATCGCTTCTATTCCGACAGGAAGTTTCGGGCTTGATATGGCTCTTGGGATAGGTGGAATTCCAAAAGGAAGAATTACCGAAATTTACGGACCTGAGAGTAGCGGAAAAACGACTCTTGCTCTTTCAATTATAGCTCAGGCTCAAAAAAACGGGGGTATTGCCGCTTTTATAGACGCCGAACACGCATTCGATCCGATTTATGCAAAACATATAGGAGTTGATATTGACAATTTATTAGTCTCTCAACCTGATTACGGGGAACAGGCTCTTGAAATAGTTGAAACGCTTGCCAGAAGCGGGGCGGTTGACATTATTGTAATCGATTCGGTAGCCGCTCTTACTCCAAAAGCCGAAATTGAAGGAAATATGGGAGATGCGCAAGTAGGAACTCAGGCAAGACTTATGAGTCAGGCTCTTAGAAAACTGACAGCCGCAATTCATAAAATGAATGCAACTGTTGTATTTATTAATCAAATAAGAATGAAAATAGGAATGATGGGATATGGAAATCCCGAAACCACAACAGGTGGGAATGCTTTAAAATTTTATTCTTCCGTAAGGCTTGAAGTAAGAAGAATTGCAACTCTTAAACAGAGCGACAAGGAAGTAGGAAACAGAGTAAAAGTTAAAGTTGTTAAAAACAAAGTTGCGCCTCCTTTTAGAATAGCCGAATTTGACATAATGTTCGGGAAAGGAATAAGCAGAGAAGGCGAGCTTTTGGATTACGGAGTAAAACTTGATATTATAGATAAAGCCGGGGCATGGTTTAGTTATGGAGCAACAAGGCTTGGTCAAGGCAAAGAAAACGCAAAAGAATTTTTAAAACAGAATCCAGATATTGCAAAAGAGATAGAACAAAAAATAAAAGAGGCTTTGGGAGTTGAACTTTCAACTATGATTGATGCGATTGAAAAAGATACGGATGAAGAATTAAATTTAAAAGGAGAATAAATGATAGTAATCGATGATATTTTTGCAGATGAAATATTGGATAGCAGAGGCAATCCAACCGTTCGTGTTAGTGTGGCTTTAAGTGATGGGACGATGGCTAGTGCAAATGTTCCAAGCGGCGCAAGCACGGGGATAAACGAAGCGCTTGAACTTAGAGACGGTGATAAAAGATTTGGTGGAAAAGGAGTTTTAAAAGCTTGCGAGAATGTAAATACATTAATAGCAAACGAACTTATAGGAATGAGCCCTTATGATCAGGCTGAAATTGATAATATAATGCTTGAACTTGATGGAACAGAAAACAAATCAAAACTTGGTGCGAATGCTATTCTTGGAGTTAGTATGGCTGTGGCAAGAGCAGCTGCAAATTCTCTTAATCTTCCTTTATACAGATATCTTGGCGGAAGTAACGCTCTTGTTTTGCCAACGCCTATGCTAAATATTATAAACGGAGGAGCTCATGCCGATAATGATGTGGATTTGCAAGAATATATGATTGTGCCGCTTGGATTTGATAATTTTGAAATAGCAATTAGAGCGGCAAGTGAAATTTATCATACCCTTAAAAAACTTCTTGAAAAAGACGGACATCCTACGGCGCTCGGAGATGAAGGAGGATTTGCACCTAATTTCAAAAATAACGAAGAGCCTATTGAATATATTTTAAAAGCAATAGAAAATGCTGGATATAAACCTGAAAAAGAAGTTGCGATAGCACTTGATGCGGCAAGCAGCGAATTTTATAAAGATGGTAAATATGTTTTGGCAGGTGAAGGCAGAAGTTTAAGTGCGCAAGAGATGGTTGAATATTACGAAAATCTTATAAATAAATATCCTATTGTTTCCTTAGAAGATGGTATGGCCGAAGAAGATTGGGAAGGCTGGAAAATCTTAACCGAAAAACTTGGGAAAAAAATTCAGCTTGTAGGAGATGATGTATTTGTTACAAATAAAAAACTTTTGAAAAAAGGAATTGATTTGGGAGTTGCCAATTCAATTCTTATAAAACTTAACCAAATAGGAACTGTTAGTGAAACAATGCAAACTATGAGACTTGCTTATAGAAACGGCTATACGTGCGTGGTAAGTCATAGAAGCGGCGAAACCGAAGATGCGTTTATTGCGGATTTTGCAGTTGCTATGAATTCCGGACAGATTAAAACTGGTGCGCCTGCGAGAAGTGAAAGAACGGCAAAATACAACAGGCTTTTACAAATTGAAAGAAGTATGGAGGGGAGTGAATATATAGGCAGGGAATTATTCTAAAAGCCTTTTGGCTTTTAGGAGATTTCGATGATTGATTACGATACTGTTTTTACCAAAAAAAGAATTGATTTTAAATTGATTTTGGTTGTAATTGTGGCTGTTGTTTTAAGTGCGTATTTAATAGATTTGATGTTTGGAAAACACTCTTTTTCAAGAATGCTTGATTTGGATAATAATTTAAAAGTTTTGAATAAAAAGGTTGTAGATTTGAAAAAAGAGAATCAGCATCTTCAAAAAGAGTATTTTGAATTAAAAGAATTGGAAGGGAATTAATCGATTGTCAATGAAAAGAAAATTGAAAATGTTTTTTTTGTTGTTACCGCTGATTTTATACGCAAGGATTAATCCATTCAAACCCGTAATTACTCCTCAAAATACTATTGTCGTGAAACCCGAATATTTTACCGAAAAAAAAATTTATCCTCCCAAAGATGCAAGGATTTTAAAAAAAATAATTTTTGTTTATCAAACGTTGAGTGGCGATGAAAAAAAACAGATAATCAATATTGATAAAAATGTGGATTTTCACTCTCCCATTATTATTTCTCATAAACCTCTCAAATTTTCTTTAAAAGAGCTTGATTTTCCTAATTTTAAAATATTTATTAAAAATAAAAAATTTTTGATTCAGACCAAAGATAAGTTAATAAGGGAATTTTTTCTTGCAGATCCGTTCAGATTGGTTATGGATTTTAAAAGAAATACAAATTTTTTAACTATTAAAAAAACAATTAAAAATTCTTATATAAAAAAAATTGTCGTAGGCTCTCACAGCGGATTTTATAGAATTGTAATCTATTTTGATGCAAAATATTCTTACAAAATCAAAAAAATTAGCGATGGAGTTATAGTTGAGCTTTACTAATGTGATTTTAACCGGATTTATGGGAAGCGGTAAAAGCACTGTCGGTAGAGAATTGGCAAAAGAATTAAATACTTATTTTCTGGATACCGATATTTTAATAGAAAATTTCGAAGGAATGAGTATAAATGAAATTTTTAAAAATTTCGGTGAAGAAAAATTTAGAAAAATGGAAAAAAAATGTTTCGAGTGGATTAAAAAAGATGTTCAAAATACTGTTGTTTCAGTAGGAGGGGGGTTTCCTGTATTTATTCCCGAAATTAAAGAGGCCGGAATTGTGATTTATTTAAAAGTAACCTTTGATGATATTTTAAACAGAATGAATGAAGAAGAAATTAAAAAAAGACCTCTTTTTAAAAATACAAACAAAGCAAAGGAGCTTTTTGAAAGAAGAGATGAAATTTATTTGAAATTAGCCGATTATGTTATAGAGAATAAAAATTTAAAAAAAACAATTCAAAAAATAAAAGGGGTTTTAAATGAGAGTTGATAATTCTGCAAGCACATTAAAGCTTGCACTTCAAACAAAGATAATTAAAAAATCGCAAGATGTAGTGAAAAATGAAATCGGTTATATTTTGGATAAAAATATGCAAAATTCAAAAGAGCTTGAAAAAAAAGCGGCCGAATTTTTAGGTAAAGGTATTAGGTTTAATCAATTAGCATGAAAGAATTGGAAAATTTTTATAAAAAAAGAGCCGAATTTATCAAAAAATATTTAAATGAAAATATTGATTGGACACAAGTTTACGATCCTTTTATCAATGAAAAACGAAAAAATCCTATTATGATTATAGGTGAAGCCCCGGGAGCAAAGGAAGTCGAGTTAAAAGAGCCTTTTGTAGGGAAAGCGGGTGAAAATCTTAATTATTTGATAAATTTAAGCGGACTTGATAGAAAAAAAGATTTTTTAATAACCAATGCATTTCCTTTTAGAACATATGAAAATAATAAAAACAGAACACCAAAATCAAAAGAGCTTAAAATAGGAGCCGAACTTTTAAAAAAAGAGATTGAGATAATAAAACCTTCATTAATTTTGCTTCTTGGAAATTCGGCTATAAAAGCGTTTTCTTATGTTTGCGGGGAAGTTAAGAATTTAAAAAAGTGTGGATTTTATAATGTATGCAACCTTAGAATAGGTGTTTGTTATCATCCTTCCCCCATTGCTTTTAACAGAAAAGAGATAAAAGAGGCGTTGGAAGGTTTTTTTTCGAATTTAAAGAGAATATTGGAAAAAATATAGGGAAAAGAGCGGGAGTGCTAAATGGCTGATGATTTGGAAAAAACGGAAGAGCCCACCCCCAAAAAGCTTGAAGACGCCAGAAAAGAGGGTAATGTCCCCAAATCAATGGAATTTAGCGGATTTGTTATTCTTTTTATATCAAGTTTGATTTTGATTTTTTATATAAAATATATAACAGGAGATTTGGAAGAATATTTTAAATATATCGCTTCATTAATAGGTGTGGAATTAACGTTAAGAAGATTTTATGATGTAATTTTAAATACGCTTTTTTATGTTTTTAAAATTTTACTTCCGATTATGTTGGTAATTGTTATTGCCGCAATTATTGCAAATGTTTCGCAGATAGGTTTTTTATTTACAATTAAGCCCGTAATTCCCAATTTTGAAAAAATCAATCCGATAAAAGGATTTAAAAAACTTTTTTCGATAAAAACATTTATTGAGAGTTTAAAAACAATATTAAAAGTTAGTATCGCGTTTGTTGTTGGATATTATCTGTTTTTGCAGTTTTTGAGTGAAATCCCCAAACTTGCTTTAATGAGTGTGTTGGAACAGATAAAATGGTTTGGTCAAAAAAGTATGATATTGATTTTTTCAATGCTGGGAGTGTTTTTTGTTTTTGCACTGATAGATTTTGTATATCAAAGATATACATACAAAAAATCTCTTAGAATGAGTAAGCAGGAGATTAAAGATGAATTTAAACAAACCGAAGGTAATCCCGAAGTAAAAGCTAAAATAAGACAAATTCAAAGGGAAATGGCAAAAAAAAGAATGATAAGCGAAGTGCCAAAAGCGGATGTTGTAATAACAAATCCGACTCATTATGCCGTGGCTATAAGATATGATAAAAACAAAGAGGATGCCCCGAGGGTTTTGGCAAAAGGAGTGGATAATTTGGCTTTGAAGATAAAGGAAATCGCAAGGCTGAACGATATTATGATTGTAGAAAATCCCCCGTTGGCAAGAGAACTTTACAGGGTTGTGGAAGTAGGAGAAATAATTCCTCCCAAATTATTTAAAGCTGTGGCTGAAATTTTAGCATATGTTTATAGAGCGAAAAGAAGGGAGAAGGAGTAGTATATAATTTGAAAATATGTGTAATTGGAAAATGGAAAATTTAATATTAGGGTTAATTTAAATATGTTAAAATTTCTTAAAAAGGCAATTAATGAAAGAATTATTTAAAAAAGCTTGGGAAAAAATAAAAAATTCCGATAATATTGTTTTGATAGCTCATATTAACCCTGACGGGGATGCTCTTGGAAGTTCACTTAGTTTATATCCTATTTTAAAAAAAATGAAAAAAGACGTTAAAGTTTTTAATGCAAGCAAACCTTTGCCGCAATATCTTGATTTTTTGCCTAATTTTGAAAAAATAACTAATCAAATTCCAAAAAAAATGGATTTAATGATAAGTTTTGATTGCGGAAGTTTCGATAGATTAGGAATTGAAGAAAAACCTCCGTTTTTAATAAATATAGATCATCATATTTCAAATACAAATTATGGGGATATTAATATAATAGACCCCAAAGCCGCTTCAAGTTCGCAAGTGGTATACAATTTGCTTAAAACAAATGATGTTAAAATAGAAAAAGACAGTGCTATTTGTTTATATACGGCGTTAGTTACCGATACGGGCAGTTTTCAGTATGAAAGCGTAAATGAAAAGGTTTTTGAGTTTGCCGCAGATATGGTTAGATGTGGAGTTAAGCCTGATTTTGTGGCAAAAATGCTTTTTCAAAGAGATAGATTATCACGTCTTAGACTTCTTGCAAAAGCATATGATACAATCGAGCTTTGTTGTGAAGGAAAAGTCGCTTTTGTGGAAGTTACAAAAGAGATGATGGAAATAACAGGAGCAATAAAAGAAGATACCGATACTATCGTAAATTCAATAAGAGCTATTGCAAGTGTCGAGGTTGCATGTTTGTTAAGAGAAGAAGATAAGGGAATAAAAATATCACTAAGAAGTAAAAATTATGCCGATGTAAGTGAAATTGCCGTTAAATATGGCGGAGGAGGGCATATAAAAGCAGCGGGAGCCACAATAAATGAATTCGATTTTGAAAAAGTAAAAAATATGCTTAAAGAAGATTTAAAAAAAATAATAAAGGTTGAAAAATGAAAAAATTGTGGATATTATTGCTTGTAGTTATTTTGGGAGCTATCGGATATGTTTATTTTTCTCCCTCATTTGAAAGAATTAAACCAACGATAAAAATTTATACAAATGGATATACCAATTTTCAAAAACCTATAAAAATCGAAATTAAAGATCAAAGCGGTATCAGATCGTATCAAGTGATTGCAAAAGGAAATGGTTTTGAAGAAGTAATCGCCAAATCGGCTAATCCAGATTTGGGTAAAGATGTGATATTAAACGTAAAATTACCGAAAATCGATACCAAAAACATACAATTGAAGGTAATTGCAACGGATAAATCCGATTGGCATTTTTTCAGAGGAAATATGGCAAAAAAAAGTGTTGTTTTGACAGTGGACACTACTCCTCCTAATACGGTTATTATAAATAATTCATATGCGATTGGAAGAGGAGGAAGTGCGGCGGTAGTTGTTCAGGTTACAGATAAACATTTAAAAAATGCTTATATTTTGGTAAATAATAAATATAAATTTAAATTAATTCCATTTGTAAAAAAAGGTTATTATGTTGCACTTATTGCTTGGCCTTTTAATGAAAACAGTTTTGATGCCAATTTGGTTGCAGTGGATTATGCTGGTAATAAAAGTATCGCTCATATCCCTTTATATTGGAGGACTGGAGGAATCTATAAATTTCATATCAAAAAAATAACTATAAGTGATAATTTTATACAAAATATTGCAAAGAATATATTAATAAAAATGGGAATGAAAGTTCCGAATAATCCTATTGCAATTTTTAAAATGGAAAATGAAACTTTAAGAAAAATTGATGAAAAGAATATTTCGAAAATAACTAGTAAAGTATATGAAAAAAATATAATTAATAATTTTTATATAAAAAAATTTGATCCACTTCCAGGAAGTGTAGAAGAAGCGGGATTTATGGATTTAAGACATTATTATTATAAAGGAAAAATAATTTCAACAGCGGTTCATAAAGGAATAGATCTTGCCAAAATAGAACACGCGAAAGTTTATGCTTCGAATCCGGGAAGAGTTGTAGCAGAAAAATACGAAGGAATCTATGGGAATACGCTTTTTATTTATCATGGATTAGGTCTTTATTCAAGTTATTCTCATTTAAGTGAATTTTTAGTAAAACCAACGCAAGAAGTTCGTGCCGGTGAAGTTATTGCAAGAACAGGTTCAACAGGTGCGGTATTTGGTGATCATTTACATTTTGGAATTTATATTCAAGGAGTGTTTGTAAATCCTCTTGAATGGATGGATCCTAATTGGATAAAACTTAATATTTTAGATATTATTTATGATGCAAAAAGGACTATTCTTAAATGAAACAAAAAACATTAAGAGTATTTGAAGTTGAAGATTTTGAAAAATTAAAAAATATTGTCGAAAAAAAATATGAGCTTGTTAAAAATTATTATTTTATGCTTAAAAAGCCGGATGAAAACATTCAAAATTATTTAAAAGAGAAAGGATTAAATTATTTTGTATTGAATACAAACGAATCTTTTACTTCAAAAAAGGAAATAATTCATGAAAATTTGCCTAAAATAAGAATAATTGAAAAAGAAATAATAAAATCAAAAGAAAATAACGTTAAAATTTTTGATAGAATTATACGTAGTGGAGAAGAGATAAAGTATGAGGGTGATGTTGTATTTTTAAAACGAATTAACGCAGGTGCTAAAATAGATATAAAAGGAAATGTAATAATTTTAGATGAAAATAGTGGTAGAATAGAGTGCGAAGGTAAGTATATTTTAGTAATGAGAAATAAATCTTATATATTTTTTAATAAAGACAATGTAGGAATAATTAATAAACTCACTTTTTTTTATGAAGACAAAAAGGCAGAAATATGAAACAAAGAACAATTCAAAAACCTGTTGAGGTAGTGGGAATAGGGCTTCATAAGGGTGTTCCAGTAAAATTAAGGCTTGAACCTTTGGGAGATAATGAGGGTATAGTTTTTTACAGAAGCGATAAAAGTGTAACCGTTTCTTTAAAACCGGAAAATGTGGTTGATACGAAAATGGCTACTGTAATAGGGCAAGAAGATGTGGTGATTTCCACGATCGAACATTTATTAAGCGCCGTTTATGCGTTTGGAATAGATAATTTAAGAATAATAGTTGATAATGACGAAGTGCCGATTTTGGATGGAAGTGCAAATAGTTTCGTTATGATGATAAAAGAAGCGGGGATTAAAGAGCTTGAAGAGAATAAAAAATTTTTAAGAATCACAAAAGAAGTAGAGATAAAAGATAATGATAAATTTGCGAAACTTTCTCCTGGTAAAGATATATTGTTCGATTTTGAAATATTTTTTAAACATCCTTTAATAGGAAGGGAGAAATTTAGATTTGAATTTTCAACGCAAAATTATATGGAACAAATAGCAAGAGCAAGAACATTCGGGTTTTTAAAAGAAGTGCAGTATTTAAGAAGTATAGGTTTGGCTCTGGGAGGCAGTTTAGAAAATGCAATAGTTTTGGATGATAACGGTATTTTAAATGAGAATTTAAGATATCCTGATGAATTTGTCAGGCATAAAATTTTGGATGCAATAGGGGATATGAGTCTTTTGGGATATAATTTTATAGGCGAATACAAGGCGTTTGCAAGTGGACATCATTTAAATCATTTGCTAACATTAAAGGTATTTGAAGAAAACGCCTATGAAATTGTAAGTTTTGATAAGGTTACGGAGAGAGCTGTTGCAAAAGCCTTCGGTTGATATAGTTGCTATTACGATTTCTTCTCCTTTATTAATAGGAATTTACGAAAATCAAAAATTGATTAAAACCGTTAAAAAAGAAGGCAAAACGAGTGAGATACTACCTTTGGTTTTTGATCGGATTTTAAAACATTATGAAGTAAAACATATTGTTTATTCAAAAGGTCCCGGAAGTTATATGGCAATAAAGCTGAGTTATCTCTTTTTTAAAACTTTGGAAATTGCAAAAAATATCAAACTTTTGGGAGCCGAAGGATTTGAATTTAATAATAATGCCCCTATAAAAGCTGTCGGAAATACCTTTTTTGTAAAAAAAAACGGTATAATTTCATTAGAAAAATCAAAAACACAGGGGAAGTTTTTTTTGCCCGAGAAAATAGATATTCAAAAATTTAACTCGGATGCCTCTCCTTTGTATGTATTAAATCCGGTGTGAAGGGAATGAATGGTTATTACGGTGCCTGCGACAAGTGCAAATTTGGGTCCTGGGTTTGATACTCTGGGTCTTGCTTTGAATTTAAGAAACGAAATAGAAATTAAACCAGCTGCTTTTACTTCTATTGAAATTTATGGTGAAAACGCCGCATATCTTAAAACTCTTAAAAGAAATTATTTTGTAGAGATTTTCAGTGAAATTTATAAATATTTAACGGATAAAGAACCTAAATTTTCTTTTAAATTTAATAATAAAATTCCTTTAAGCAGAGGTCTTGGAAGTTCATCGGCGGTAATCGTCGCTGCAATTACGGCTGCATATGAGGCGGCGCAAGTTCCTTACAAAAAAGACAAAATTATAAATACCGCATTAAATTACGAACATCATCCGGATAATATTACCCCTGCTACGCTCGGTGGATTTTGTGTTGCAAAAATAAGAAAAAACAAAGTATATTTTTTAAAAAAATTTATTCCTACATCGCTTAGAGCCGTGATAGTAATTCCTAATAAAACCGTATCAACGGCTAAAAGCAGGAATTCTTTAAAAACACATTATCCGATTAAAGACGTGGTTACCAATATTTCCTCAACGGCGATGATAACTGCGGCTTTTTTTTCCGAAAAGTTTGATATACTAAGATATGTGGTGGAAGATAAAATTCATCAAGAAGGTAGAATGAAAAATGTTCCCGAACTTTTTAGAATTAGGGAAATTGCTCTTAGAGAAGGAGCGTTGATGTCAACGCTTAGCGGAAGCGGATCTACATTTTTTAATTTGGCATACAAAGACGATGCATATAACATATATAATTCTTTAAAAGATAATTTTAAAGAATTTGACGTAAAAATTTTATATTTTGACAATGTCGGAGTTAAAGTATATAATTAAACGGAAAATTGAGAATGGATAATGGAAAATTAATTAGAATGTGTGTTGTCTGTAAAAAAAGAGAAAAACAGTATCTTTTAAACAGATTGCAATGTATAGAAAATCAATTGATAAAATTTAGAGGGGAGGGTAGAAGTTTTTATGTCTGTAAAGATTGTATAAATAGCAAGAAATTTGTTAAATATCTTTCTAAAAAATGCAATAAGACAAAAGAAGAAATAAAAAATTTGATAATTCATTTTCCATTTTCCATTGTAAATTAAAAATAAGGAGTTTACTTGAAGTTAAAAATTTCAGAAGTTGCAAAAGAACTTGGATTAAAGAGCAAAGAAGTTGTTGATTTGGCTAAAAAGCTCGGAATAAAAGCAACTATAAGAAGCGGAATAGATCCTCTTGACGCCGCTAAAATAGATGAATATTTAAAAAACGGTGCTAAAATCAAAGAAGAGAAAAAAGAAGTCAAAAAAGAAGTTAAAGTTGAAAAACCGAAAGAAGAGAAACCAAAAAGAAGAAAAAGAAGAACTTCTTTTAACGACTTGATTAAAAAAACGCAACAAGGAATTACCGTTATTCAAAAAGCCAGTGTTCAAAAAGAAGAGAAACCGCAAGAAAAGCCGCAAGAGAAAAAAATTGAGGAGAAAAAGGTCAAAAAAACTTCAAAACCTAAAAAAGCAAAAAAACCGGCGGTAAGAAGAGAAAAAGAACTTAATATTAATGTCGATTTGGCTGAAATGAATGTTATTGAAGAAGAACAAGTAGAACTTTTGGATTTGTATTTTAACGATATTTCTCTTGATGAAGAGGAAGAAGAAGTTAAAACAAAAACGCAAATAGAAAATAAAAAGAAAGCAAAAAAAGAACAGATTAAAAGAAAAAAACTAAAAGAAGAAAGAGTTAATAAAGCAACTGTTAAAAAGAAAAAGAAAAAGAAAAAAGAAAAAGCGGTCGAAATTATTAAAATTCCGAAAGAAGTCAGAGTATATGAGTTTG